>VGZN01000105.1 GCA_016872635.1 Planctomycetota bacterium
GTTCGTCGCGAAAAACTCTATGACCGCGACGGAAAAAATCTGCTGGACTATATCGATTTATCCCGTTTCATCCTTCTGCCCAACACGGCGGGTTGCTACAACGCCATCGACGCAGTGCGGATCGCGCGCATCGGGCGAGAGATCCTGAGAGGTCTCGAGAATCCGGGAGCCGATTGGGTCAAGCTTGAGGTTCTAGGGGATACCAAAACCCTGCTTCCCGATCCGGTGCAGACCCTGGAGGCATGCAAGCGTCTCGTCGATGATGGATTTCATGTCCTCTGCTACACCAGCGACTGCCCGATCACTGCAGTTCGTTTGAAGGACGCTGGGGCAGCCAGCGTCATGCCTGCGGGCTCTCCGATCGGAAGCGGCCAAGGGCTACTCAATCCCAACAATCTGCGAATCATCCTCGAGTACTTGAAAGGGGATGATCCGAACTACCCTGTCATCATCGATGCTGGGGTCGGAACCGCTAGCGATGTATCCCAAGTATTCGAACTCGGCGCCGATGGAGTCTTGCTCAATACGGCGATTGCCCACGCGAGAAACCCTGTGCTGATGGCCAGCGCGATCAAGCATGCTGCCGTCGCGGGTCGCCAGGCTTTCCACGCAGGCCGTATTCCTAAACGGCTCTATGCCACCGCTAGCAGCCCTGAGGAAGGTCTTATTACTTCGCGACCGTGGAAAACCACCTCTCAGCAACCATCCAATTCACCGTACCACCCCGAGAAATAAACACTCAGGAACGCTCGAACTCACCCAGGAACCAGGGAGCAAACGATGGCAGATCAGAAATTCGATATCGTTGTGATCGGAACCGGACCCGGTGGAGAAGGGGCTGCCATGCAAGCGGCCAAGGGTGGAAAACGGACAGCCGTGATCGAAGCTTATAAGCAGATCGGGGGTGGCTGCACCCACTGGGGAACGATCCCGAGCAAGGCCCTTCGCTATTCCATTTATAGCGTCATGGAAGCGATGAATAACCCGATTGTTCGGGAAATGGGAGTCCACGTGAATCCCACCTTCGCCCAACTCCGCGCTAGCAGCAAGTCGATCATTGCCAAACAAGTCAATATGCGGCAGACGTTCTACGAACGAAACAACGTGCCGGTGTTTTCGGGTCAAGCTCGTTTTATCGATACGAACACGATCGAGATCGACAGCGAAACGAGAATCCGCGGCGATCATATCATCGTCGCTACCGGCTCGCGACCGTTTCGTCCCGAAGGTGTCGATTTCGCACACCCTCGGATCTTTGATAGCGACACTATCCTCGATCTCTCCTTCAAGCCACAGTCCATCACGATTTATGGGGCGGGTGTCATCGGATGCGAGTATGCGTCGATGTTCAGGAATCTTTCGATCAAGGTCAATCTGGTCAACACACGCTCGAAGCTCCTCGAGTTTCTCGACGACGAGATTATCGACGCGCTTAGTTATCAGATGCGTGAGTCGGGTGTCATCCTGCGTCACAACGAAACGTTCTCTCGCATCGAACCTCATGATGATGGAGTCGTCCTGTACCTTGAAAGTGGGAAACAGGTGAAAACCGATATCCTTCTCTGGGCAAACGGCAGGACGGGTAATACGGAATCGCTGGGTCTTGGAAGTATTGGGATCACACCAAACTCCCGAGGCTTCATCGAGGTTAACCAAAGCTTCCAAACCGTCGTTCCCAACGTTTATGCGGTCGGCGATGTGATCGGTTTCCCATCCCTAGCAAGTGCGGCGTACATGCAAGGCAGATCGGCGACGCGACATATTTTAGGAGCACCCGATGATCTTCAATTGACTGATATCCCAACCGGCATCTACACAAGTCCGGAAATCAGCTCGATCGGAAAAACAGAGCGGGAATTGACGGCGGCAAGAATCCCGTACGAAGTCGGCCACTCCCAATTCAAGAGCTTGGCGCGAGCACAGATCACGGGTCGCGCAGTCGGCATGCTCAAGATCCTATTCCACCGCGAAACGCTCGAAATCCTTGGCGTCCACTGCTTTGGCCCGAATGCCGCGGAAATCATCCACATCGGCCAAGCGATCATGAAACAACCTTCGCCGAACAACACACTCGAATACTTCGTCAACACCACCTTCAATTACCCAACCATGGCCGAAGCGTACCGCGTCGCGGCCCTCAATGGTTACAACCGATTGTTCTAATCCACCCATGAGCCATCCTCACGCAACTCCCACACAACTTCCTGAGCCATCCATGATCCCGGTTCAAGGATGGCACTGTGGGCACTATTTCTATCGATGGGACCGCCAAGCAATCGCGCAGATCGATCCCCTTCAAATACCACGTGCCAAACAGCAGTTTTGCGACGCATTAACCAATCTCGTCGATCGTCCCCAGAGACTCCAATCCTTCATCATCAGCGGTCACAAGGCCGATCTAGGATTGATCATGATGGACCCTAACCCACTTCGAATTGACCGCATTCATCAGGAGTTGATGGCCACAGACTTAGGCCGAGCCTTGGTGCCAACCTATTCGTTCGTATCGATGTCGGAGGTTAGCGAGTACCTTCCAGACAAGCAGCAGTACGCCGATAAACTGCAACGAAGCGGCGAGGATCCGAGTTCTCCGACCTTCCAAGCCAAAGTCGCATCCTATGAGAAGCGGCTTCCAATGATGCTCGCCCAACGGCTCGCACCCGAATTCCCCACATGGCCCGCGATGTGTTTTTATCCGATGAACAAATCTCGCAACGTCGGTGCTAACTGGTTCCTTGAACCCTTTTCCTCGCGAACCGAGATGATGGCGGAACACGCCCAAAGCGGGATGGCGTTCGCCGGTCGCGTCAGTCAGCTCGTAACCGCCTCAGTAGGACTCGACGATTGGGAATGGGGAGTTACCCTTTGGGCGCGCAATCCGCAATTCCTGAAGGAAATCGTATACACCATGCGTTATGATACTGCTAGCGCGAGGTTTGGTCAGTTCGGCGAATTTTACGTCGGCTACTTGGCAACACCCGAAACCATCTTGGAGCATTGCTGCATCCGATGAGTGATCTGATTGTTCGAGACGTTTGCAAGATCTATCCGAATCCATCGCAAGATGTCGTCGTGCTCGACCATTTAAACCTCGAACTCAATCGCGGTGAGAACCTGGCAATCATGGGACCTAGCGGGGCGGGAAAATCTACCTTGCTCCAAATCCTCGGCGCGCTCGACACACCGTCCTCGGGGACTATTGAACTAGGTGGAAAAAACCCTTTCGCTCTCAACGAGAAAGAACAAGCTCGCTTTAGGAATGAACAGATCGGATTTGTGTTTCAAGACCATCACTTGTTGCCTCAATGGAACGTCCTCGAAAACACGCTCCTTCCAGCCCTGGCGTTCGGCAAGCCGACTGCAGAACATCACGTCCGGGCCGCACAATTGCTCGATCGCGTTGGCCTAAAAGATCGAATAAATCATCTCCCGAACCAACTCTCGGGTGGCGAACGAGAACGCGTGGCCGTTGCCCGAGCGCTGCTGCTCAAACCAACTTTGGTCCTGGCTGATGAACCAACCGGAAACCTTGACAGCGACAATGCCAAAATTGTTGGCGAGCTATTGCTCGAAGTTCCCAAAGAACAAGACGCAATTCTCATCGTGGTTACCCACTCTCGAGAACTAGCGCAGCGCATGAGCCGCTGCCTCGAATTGCGTCGCGGAAAACTGCAACCGTTCACGGCTTAGAATCCGTCCCGCGCCCCCAAGACTTTTGATGGCAGCCCTATCTCCGTGCTGAGAATATTCTCTCTCTAGTGCATGGTGCGAGGGTGAACTGGCGATATCCAATTCCCCCTCTACCGGCTTAGCATCCAGAAGTTAACGGGTCACCTTTGCAGCTTCGACGACCGCCTTGGTCTTCTTCAAACCGATCGTCGCGTTTTCCAACGGATCCATTTTCCAATACTCTCGATTGAAAAGCTCCAAGCTCAATACACCGTTAAAACCACTTGCAAAGACGGTTTGGAGCACCTTACTAATCGGTGCTATACCATCACCCGGGTACACTCGGTCGGAATCGTTGATCTTGTCACGAGGCATATCTGGGTAATCGTTCATATGGAATACATGAATCTTATTACCAGCCAAAAGCCCCAAATCATGAAACTCAGAGCCTCCCTTGTAGAGGTGATAGACGTCTGGCAAGACACATGCATCCGGATGCTGGGCTGCGGCGGCTACGTGAAGAACCTCTGAAAGCTTCGATAGGTTCTTAGAGAAACCCCATACCTCCAACTGAGGCACACATCCAGCTTGGCGACCAACTTCCAACAAGGCACGGTAACGCTCGCCGGCAACATTCAAATCCAATCGATCTCCATCGGTTGCCCCTGCCGGTGGAGCGGCAATCCGCTTACCTCCGATAGCGACGATCATGTCCATCTCCTTTTTTGCCTGCTCCAAGGCTGCCTTGTGCTTGGCTTCATCCATCAAAATCCAAGGAGCAAATGCGATCGAACTCTCGATCGTTAGTCCCGCATCCACGATCCTTTTTCGTAAATCGACGAGCGTGCCGCCTCCAGCAAGGTACTTATCGATGTCGCGGAGCCACAACTCCATCGAATCGTAACCCGCCTTTTGAGCTACAGTAATCTGATCGACCAAGGGAACCACTTCGCCGTGAATCGTGCTAGTGTTGAGACAATATTGCAAGGAAGTACCTCCTAATGCGGGTTGGGTTACTGGGGTTGGCTGAGTTGTATCAAAAGTCGATGCGGAATTTGCCGATGCGGGAGACGCGATCGCATACTCCAACATCGCGACCGCCGTGACGGCACCGGCACCTTGGGCCAGAAAGCCCCGGCGGTCTAACCCATATCGGTTTAACGCGCGCTGATCCAGCGGATTCTTATCCGACAATTGGTCCGTCGAGGAATTGAACGAGTGGTCGCTGTTTTGATTCATGAAGTCGTCGTACTTCTGGATAGTTGTGGCTTCGAGTTGGTAATGGATCATTAAGCCGATGTAATTTCCCGTGCAGACCTTGGTACCCATGCGCTTGTCAACGCCAAGATCGCTAGAGCATACATCCAATCACCGTTGAAAACCACAATGAGTCCAGCGAGGACAACCATAGCGAGGTATCCAAGTGCTACGCTGGAGGCTCGGGGCAAGGTCATCAAACCAAGGAACTGCAAGGCCAATATCGAAACTGTGGCTCCTTGGCCCAACCAACTAGTCCCTTCGATAATCCCCCAATAGCCACCTCGCTGACGACTCATCATGGTAACTGCGGTACCGTTCCACCAGACTTGCTGCTGCAACATGCTCGCGATGCTAAAGCACAACCAAACTAAACTATGGACTTGGATGCATCGAACAGCTAGGTTCGCCGACACACGAATTTGCCGGTCATGGCGTGTCGGTCTCCAATCCCAAGCTATCCTCCCTGGATCGATCACCAAATAGATCAACCCCGCCGCCAGTAGCATTTCGGCAGGTGTCGTCAGCCACGGTGCACGATGATGAATCGTCAGCAGGCAAGCCCATGCGATGAGAGGAGAAAGCTTTGCACCAACCCCTAGCATAGTCGCAAGACTGGCCAACCCTCCTACAACGACCACGAGCAGCGCGAACCATGACGATGAAAAGGGGAAAAGCAACGACCAACGGTAAGCACTCCCGGTCTCGGAGATACCTTCACCGATAAAATAGCGACCTGTTTCCAAATCGAACCAACCATCTCCAGCTAGCCAGCTTGGGACCCAAAACCCGTCCACCAAAAACTGCATGACGGATACGAACGCCACCGCAACGCGAACTCGGGCTATCCAAGCGGTCGATGCGGATGCAAACCAAAATTGATCCCATTGCGATGAAAAATTCTTTGCGCTCGCAAACCAATCGTTAAGCAACTCGACTCTCAACTTCTCCATCGACATTATTTCCCTCCCTTCGAGGGTGATGCCGCTGACACGACCGGCACTGTACGGGTCGGCTCGATACTTGGAACCAAGGTGACTTCTTTTCCGTCCAAGCGAATAATCTTGGCCTCGTACACCGATTGCTCGACTCCTGAATCATCGGTAGATGCAAAGCGGATTCTATCCATAGCGATGCCGTCTTTTGACGCACGAGCCACAATAGCATGGGCCAACAACCCCATACCGTCGGTATCGTCGTTGGCGACCAGCGCTCCCGCCAGGACCACCATGCGCCTCCATCGAGCATCAGCCCGCGCGGAATCTAACCACTCCGTCCATTTGGCATCCGCCGGTGCCGATGTGTATTCGATCTTCATCGATCGGTCGTAGGGATCGTCGGTCACCAAGGCCACCGGGGCCAGTTCCGAATACCAACCCATGGTGATTAAATACGGCTGCAGTTGGATCAAAAGCCGATCCGCGACAACTGGCCTGCGAAGGCTGTTATTGGAAAAATAGGTAAGCGACAACGCTCCGAAGTGAAAAAGGATCGCAATGGAACCAATCGCTCGCAGTGGAAGCGGCCAGCGAACCACCCCCAATCCTTCGTCTCGCACGTCGCTGTTTTGTCGGTTCATGAAGCAGCCGTTTCAAAAGTACTGTTGCTGGAGTTTGCGTGTAGGCACATCGTTCTAAAACCGATTTTCGTCGGGTTAACGGCATTCACAAGGCTGGAGCCCTGGCTCCCAACAATCGCTAGGTCATGATTCACGACGGTCGGAGCCTGCTGATGTCGGAGCCTGCTGATGTCGGAGCCTGCTGATGTCGGAGCCTGCTGATGTCGGAGCCTGCTGATGTCGGAGCCTGCTGATGTCGGAGCCTGCTGTTGACAGGCCGATTCTGGGTGCTCTCCTCGGGTCAGGAGTGTCGACCAGCCTTGGTTCATCGGATATGGTAATCCGATTGCTAAGTTTCAAAAGCGGTAACTCGGTTTTACCCGTCTCGTCTACCTGCCTCGTTCCCGTTTCGCGAAGGATCCAACGGCATGCATCCCGAACCAGAGCAACCCAACACCTGCCTTCGTCCTCAGTCGTCCGCGACTTCTGTCAATCCGTTCGGGAACACCGTTACAGGGGGCGAATCAGGAATGGCTGGTTGCCCCGTTTGCGGCGGAAAACTGATCGAAATACGGGCGAAATTCCATTGTTCTCGCTGCCATCGGATTTGCGAGACATGCTGTGAGGGGGGACTCGGTTAAGCCTTGACGGTTTCAGCACTTGGGGCCTAGACTCTAGCTTTTAGTTCGCCGGGATTTTAGCCCTCGTGTATGGGGCAAAGTCGGGTGACTCTTTTTCGCGGGTGAGATATCCAGTGGCAGCGACGTGCGTAATCGGTTTGCAATGGGGGGACGAAGCCAAAGGAAAACTGGTCGATCTGCTTGCCCCCCGACATGACGTAGTGGTGCGTTACCAGGGTGGCGCGAACGCGGGCCACACCGTAGTGAGCGGCAAGGAAGTGTACAAGTTACATCACGTCCCCTCCGGTATTCTGTCATCCAATATTACGAACGTCATCGCCCCCGGGGTCGTGATCGAGCCGAACATGCTGATCAAGGAACTCGAGGGACTCGAAGGTCGGGGCATCAACCCTCGTCATAATTTAATGATCAGCGATCGTGCTCACGTCGTCATGCCTTGGCACATGCTCGAAGACCGCGCCATCAACAAGACCGTCGTCAGCGGTGAAAGTATCGGTACAACCAACCGTGGTATCGGCCCATGCTACCGAGACAAGGTCGGCCGAACGCATGCCATGCGGATGGCCGATTTGATCAGCTCGAATCTGCCCGATCGGATCCGTGAGATCGTCGACTCCAAACGCATTCTTCTCTCCTCCATCGCATCCCCCGAAGACATGGCGGAACTTGATGCCGAACGCATCACGGAATTGTGCCAACGCTGGGCGAAATCGCTCGGCCCTATGATCAAAGACACCACCTATTTCCTGCACGACCAGCTTGACGCCGGAAAGAAGCTTCTGATGGAAGGGGCCCAAGGCTCCTTGCTCGATATCGATCACGGAACCTACCCGTTTGTAACCAGCAGCAATGCGTCAGGTGTTGGTGTATGCAGCGGATCCGGAGTTCCTCCCCGATCGATCGATCGTATGATCGGTGTCGCCAAAGCATATTCGACTCGCGTAGGCGGAGGGCCTTTCCCAACAGAACTGCTCGATGAAACAGGTCAAAAGATCCGCGAGATCGGACGCGAATACGGTACCACCACCGGACGGCCTCGCCGATGCGGTTGGTTCGATGCCGTTGCAGTCCGTTATACCGCACGCCTCAGTGGAGCAAACTTCCTATCTCTTATGATGCTCGATGTCCTCAGCTACTTTGACGAACTCAAGGTCTGCGTCGCATACGAACTCGACGGCGAACGAACCGATCGACTTCCCAGCCAAGCGGATGCGATGCGACGCTGCAAACCCATCTACGAAACGTTGCCCGGTTGGTCGAAAGATGTTTCTGACGTCCGAAGTCTCGATCAATTTCCCTCCAACGCGCGTCGTTACATCGATCGAGTCTCGGAACTGATCTCGGTTCCCGTCGGGGTTCTCTCCGTGGGTCCCGACCGAGAGCAAACTATCTTCTTGATCTAACGCGACATGGCCTTCTTCGGCAAGAAAAAAACGGTTGCCACGCAAAGCCCTGCATCTTCGCAAGACGCAGGGCAGGTTCCTCAGCACATCGCCATCATCATGGACGGAAACGGACGATGGGCGCAGTCGCGAGGATTGCCTCGGATCGAGGGGCATCGCCAAGGAGCAAAGTCTGTCCAAAAAGCGATCGAGTTTTGCGCCGAAAACAATATCCCCTTTCTCACCCTCTATTGCTTCTCCAACGAAAATTGGAAAAGGCCCAAAGAGGAACTCGATTTCCTCATGAGTTTGCTGAAGTCTTACCTGACGCTGCAGTCGGAGAGCCTCGTCAAAAACTCGA
Organism: Planctomycetota bacterium; assembly: GCA_016872635.1. Classification (GTDB taxonomy): domain Bacteria; phylum Planctomycetota; class Planctomycetia; order Pirellulales; family Pirellulaceae; genus JBKCUI01. Next base: position 8,869 of record VGZN01000105.1, read on the forward strand.
TCCGCTTGTTGGTAATCGGTCGTCGCACCGGACTGCCCAGCGACGTCCTTCAGGTCATGGATCGAGCCATCGAGATTTCGAAAAACGGAACCAAACAGACTCTATGCTTGGCCATCAATTACGGATCCCGACAGGAAATCGTAGACGCGGTCCGAGCCATCGCATCCGAAGTTGCATCAGGTCGATTGAGCCCAAATGAAATCGACGAAGATTCGATTGAGCGATCCCTTTCCACCGTAGGAATCCCCGATCCGGACCTCGTCATTCGCACGAGCGGTGAAATGCGACTAAGCAATTTTCTTCTTTGGCAAATAAGCTACAGCGAACTTTGGGTCACTCCAAAAGCATGGCCAGAATTTGGGAAATCGGATTTGAAAGAAGCCGTCGAAGAGTTCGGGCGCAGACAGCGCCGGTTCGGCGGCATCGAGCCTACCACAACAAAACATGCGAACTAAACCTCGCGTCTCATCATGAAAACTATCGTCGCGATCACTCTTGCTTCCAGCTTGTTCTTAGTCCCTGAATGCTTCGCACAAGTTACCTCTCAGTCCAAAGCCGACGAAGTGCGCATCGGGGCTTGGAACATCGAGTGGCTGGGATTCCCTGACAAGCGCGCGCGGCCTGGAAAAGACAATCCGCAGCGTCCTGAGGATCTCGCGGAATACATCCACTCCACAGGGGTCGATGTGCTGGCTCTCGAGGAAATCGGGGTCGACTCCGACAAAGCCCCATGGACCAGCAGAGAATTAGAACGGCTCCAACGAGCTCTCAAGGACCAATATCAAGAAGTTTGGCAGTATGTGATTTTCCCAAAAACCGTGTATCCGGAGGACACCGAGGATTTCGTGAAACGTGGTCAGCATCTAGCGATCGCTTGGAAATCCGAGAAAGCCACCCAAGTCGGCGGCGTGTTCGATATCCCAGTAGGAAGCGATGAAACCTACGGAATCAAGTTCTTCGAACGGCGAGCTAACGCGGTGAAACTCTCATTTGGTGAAGGGAAAACCGATGTGGTGTTTATCCCTATCCATCTCAAATCAAATCGCAATGAGGATAACCCAGCCGACAAAACCTTCACACAACGGCAACGAGCCGCGGAGCTGAAAGCCTTCATCGCCCAACTCCCAACACTCAAAGAACACTTCAAAGACGAAGATATTGTTCTCCTGGGTGATACGAACATTCTCGGCGACGAGAAGACTGCCAATGTGCTTGCGGATGCGGCGTTTTTGGATCTCAATCGCGACGAACAAGGAACCACTGCTGTTTGGGGAGATGGAAGCAATGGGTACCGTACAGCCCCATTCGACCGTATCTTCATTCCTCAATCGCAAAGCGAATTCGCCGCATGCCGATTCCAAGTTCATCGAACCTCGAATGGGACCGATGATGAGATCAAGCTCTTCCGTCGCAAACTATCTGATCACTACCTAATATCGTCCGTGATCAAGATCCAGAGCGATGACGACTGATAGGACGACCTAGCGGGCGTCGTGAGCTATTGCCCATCCTCTTCTACGATCTCCTGACCGAACTCATCGAGCTTGACGTCGGCGGTTGCTGTCTTACGCTTTGCGACGTGCAGAAGGTCTTCGTAGATCGGAGTCGCATCCGATTTTTGGATCGTCGCGACGGCACCAGCGACTTCACGCAAGTACCGTAGGAAGACATTGCGTCGATTTCCTTGCGCAGCGATCGCTTGCCGTTTGCGCAAAAATGCTGCCAAAGACCTACCGATGGCTTGGATTCCAAGCCGTAATTCTTTTTCGATCTCCGGCGCATTCGCGATCGCTTCTTTGGATTCGCTAGTGAACGGCACCCAGACGCTCGCGACGTGCACGATCAAGGTAATTGGGCCGCTTGGCAAAGCGCCTTTGGATTGAGAGAGACCGTAGGATCGCCAATTCGTCCCCATAACCGCTTGCGTGATCGCACATGCACCTTGCTGGTACTGCAAGGGAACTCGATTGGCAAATCGGTAAATCTGCATCGACTGCCCCTCGGAGATATTGATTTCTCGCAGCACCGAATGGAGCGTATCGATCTGCTCTTTCTTCAGTTTTTGTGGGCTGCATCGGGTTGGTAGTTTGGTTTCTTCGATGATCTTTTCGGCCGAATCAGATCCGATGCCGGCAAAGGTATCGATGAGGAACTTGCGAAGAGTCCGTGCGTCGGATTGCTGGATCAATTCCACCAGTTCCTCGCGCGTCAATTTTTGAGTGATGGTACCACCACCATACGCGAGGGCCACTTCGACTTGGAAAGGGGATCCGCGGTGAACCGATGGGGGACGCGTCGTCGCATCATGGAACTCGCCAGGAACAATCGCCTTGAGACCCGCGTACAAAAGCTCTCGTCCGATCGGAACGATACAGTCGGTTGACGGTGGTCTAATCTTGGTTTCTTGAAGGGCCGTGTACAACCGTTCTGCCTCTGTTTGCCCAACCTTGATGGCCGAAGCTCTCGTACTTAGCTTAGCGACTTCACAAACCTTCTTTGCGACCGCCGGTGTCACACAAGAAAAGGAGCTGGTGAGGAAGGAACTCAATGTTGCAGATTTGTCCTCGCCGAGCATCGTGATCAATCGGCCCAACAAAACACCGTACGGATGCGGCTTGATCTCCTTCGCCTCGCGTGGAAGCTCCGTCGTGGTACGAGAGATTGTGCGTTGCTCGCCGTCCGGGCTTTGCCAATGGATAGTGACGTGCGGGTTCGCTATCGCGGTTTGCTCCAAGTATTCATCGACACTCCCTCGACTCCGCTTGAAAACCGCCGTCAGCTCGATCGTGACTCGGGTCGCCGACTCCAGCTCAGGACCAGGCTTGCCATCTTGGCCGGGATAATGCGTCTCCCACACGATGTCTTGGTCTCGCATATACGCGAGTCCCTTTTCGCCGGTCGGAATGTCGATTCCCTCACCCTTGCCATTGATGATCTCCGGCTGATTTTTCTTCGTATCAACCTGGAGCAAAAAATAGTGGACAGGCGATTTCTTGCTCGTTTTGGAAAGGATCTGCATCGGACGCCCAGTCGTCAGCATTCCGTTCATGCCTGCAGCGCTGATCCCGATGCCTTGCTGACCGCGGCTCATCCGCAATCGGTGAAATTTGCTTCCGTAA
>VGZN01000106.1 GCA_016872635.1 Planctomycetota bacterium
CCAATTGGATGAGGAACCCGAATCGCGTTTCCATCGTTGATCCCGACTTCGTAAATCGATCACTTCGGTCGTTACCATGGATCCGCCCAAAGACTCCTGCAGAGCGGGTTTTACCCTGTCTGTTGTTGTATCCGTAGGCATCAATGAACTTCCGCTGTTGCCCGGCGTCGCTCCCGGTGGTAACGGCGCGTTTCCCATCGAACCGAGACTCTCGTTGCTATTCGAAGAACCTAGGCTATTGTTCAGAGCGTTCGGTCGGATGTGCCGCTGAAAGGATGGCGGAAGATCGATGGTCTTTACATCTTTTGCTCTGCTGTTTTGCTTTGGCGTGCTGAACGATTTTGATCCGGCCGCGTTCTCCGTATCGGGCGAGGCCGCGCTCGTGGTCGCTCCTTCGACAAACGAAGCTTGCTGTACCGCCGAGTCGGTTTTACCCGGATTCTTCTTTGCCTTGGATTTTGCCAATGCGTCCTCCTTGGAGATACCGGGAAGCAGTTTGATCGTTGGGTCTGAAACGGTGGAACCACCATCTCTCCCTTCGAAACGAGCGATCAAGCTGAGTCGCATTTGCGGTCCGCCAACTTCGGACCAAGGGAGCCAAACGCTGTAGGAGGGCCCGAACGAAGTCTTGCTCATATGGCTTTCGAATTGATCCGGTGTGAAGACGAATTTTCGCAAGGGTTGTTGGGTTGCCGGAGAGATATCGTCCGCGTCGAAGACATAGACGGCCAGGCTGCCATCGACTTCGATTGGGTCTGTATTCTCTTTCTGATAGAAATAGATTCGACCTCCAAACCCGCGGACCCCAGGAAGCCCCTTCTGGTGCAGCACTGAATCGGACCAGACTGCGAGGATTCGGTCGGGAATTGGTTTAGGTTCGTCGCTTTTCTTCCATGGCCATACCGAAGGCATCTTCTTCGGAGCGAATTGGCAGCCGACTGCGTTGAACAAGCTTGTCGCGACACAAATGATCACCGCGATTCGGATTGAGAAACCCCTGGTTGCTCTCATCGATTCCCTCCAGCATTAACAGATGGAAAGGGGGGTGCCGCGAACGCTTGAGCGGGCACCACGTTCAAGGACGTCGGCGGAAGAGTAGATAATCCTGGTTGCTGGGGTTGCGAACGACGCCGAATTTCTTCCTCGAGGGTTAGCGGTTCGTTTGGTGAGGGGCCTACCGATTGCACTCCCGATGGACCAGATGGCTGCAGTTTAGGCACTGTAACGGGTAGTTCCTGAACCCCTTGGATGCTACCGCGAGGATCCGCATCGGGGTAAACAACATTGCAATCTTCTTGGTCTACCAACTGACTCATCATTCCCGTCTGAGGAAACACATCTCCGTGCAAATCAAAAATATCGGCTTCGCACCAACTCATGCGAGCGAATTCCGCTTGCTTCAATCGCTCCATGTCACCCGGTGATCGGATGACGTGAGGCGTCATAATGATGAGTAATTCGGTGCGCTGATTGGAGTTGTAATCGTAACTGAATAGATACTTGATGATCGGGATGTCACCGAGAAATGGAACCTGACGATGGAAGGTTCGAGTGCTCTTCGAAATCAAGCCACCGAGGATGATCGTTTCCCCATCGGCTGCGCTAACAGTGGCTTGGGCGGTGATCGTATCGACACGCGGAGAACGAATGACAGTGCCGTTCTGCGAGATCGAGATCGGAATCCCCTCGCTTTCCGGGCCTAATTTCGATTTCTCAGCATCGATCTCCATCACAACATTCCCCTCGGGACTGATTCGAGGGGTGACACCGATGATCAAGCCGACATTTTCGAGTGCAACCACATTTTGTGTGTTGTTTTGATTGATGATCGAATTGACGATACGGGGGACACGCTGACCGACTTGGATAAAAGCTTGCTGGTTGTCGAGCGTTAGGACTTGGGGGCGACTGAGGATTTCCAGTCGTCTCGAATCCTGGAGCGCTCGTAACAAGAAGCTGACGTTTTCGCTACTCGCCGACAAAACCAACCCACCAAATCCCAACTCTTCATTGCCTCTGCCAACGCTAAAGTTGGAGAGGCCTTGGCCACCGACGTATGGGGCTGAGTTCAACGCGCGAGCGGAACCGCTGTTTCCTAGCGGGTCGGTGTTGTTGAAATTGAAGCCTGGAACATTCGATGCTGCGACGATTTCCTGGGCGGTTTGGGTGACAACCCCGGCAGGGGTAGAAGTTGTGGTCGTTGTGGTTCGTGTCACCAGATTCCCGAGCAAGCTTCGGTCGAATAGCACGGAGTCTTGGAGCCCCATCTCCACTCCAAATTCATCGGTGTTACCCAAAGTGATTTCGGCAATCATAACTTGGATCATCACCTGCGGTGGCTGCTGGTCCAATTCCTCGATGAGTTTTGCAATCTCGTCGTAGTAACGTGGTGTCGCGCTCATGATCAGTTTGTTTTGGACAGGCTCCGGAACAACGACGACCTCTTTCTCGAGTTGTTCGAAGGGGTTGGCCGCCCCAGGTGCAGCGATTTCGACTTGGCGTTTATTGCGCAGAAATTCGTTGATGGCTAACGCGACATCCACGGCCGGGGAGTTTTTCAGTTGATAAACCGTGCTCTTTCGCGATACAGAATCTTCTTCGTCGAGCCGCATGACAAGGGCCTCGACGATCTTAAGATCCCCTTCGGAACCAATCGCGATGATATTGTTGCCGCGAGTATCTACAGTGAATCGAAGCGCGATTAACGCGCTTTCGTCAGGGGAGCTTGAAAGCTGTGAATTGCTCTGTGCTGTGGTACCTGCGGATGGAATCAGTGATCTCAATGTCTCAACCAACGAGGCCGCATCCCCATTCCTAACTGGAAAAATCTTGATTTTGGCGACGTCTCCCGGTGTGTCGAGTTGCTCGATGAATTGGGCCACGAGGGCTAGATTTTCAGGGGCACACGAAACAACGATCGAGTTGTTCCGTTCGTTGACCGAGATTTTGGTGGTTCCCAATACGCCACTCGTCACGATGGGTTGGCCATTTTCGTCCACCAGCTGCATGCTTTTATTGCGGTCCGCCGTCGTCGTTGTCAAAGCGTCTTGGAGTGACTCAGCGATATCGGCCGCCAAACTGTACTTCAACTGGAACACGCGGGCGGATTGCATCAAACCCCCGCGAGGGACATCGATCTCTTTGAGGATACGACGTATCTCCTGGAGGTCGCGAGGAGATGCCTGCACGACGATCGCATTCGAACGGCTATCGGCAACAGTGTTGATGACAGGCGCTAACCCTTCCTTCGATTTAAAGAAGGTTTGAAGTTGTGTTTGAATTTCGCTCGCGATTGCATGCTGCAGAGGGATCACGGCGAATGAACTATCGATACTCGATGGTTGATCCAGCTTCTGGATCAATTCTTTCATTGCCACCATCGACTCGCCCCACCCGATTAAGAGCAACGCATTGGGGGTTCCTAATGGAGTGACGGTAATCCGTCCTTGCCGGGTCCCGACAAGTTTATCCTGGGTGTTCTCGATTAGCTCGGAAATCGCGCCTGAGTTCACATGCTGAAGAGGAATCACCTCGATCTCGGGACGTGTTAATCGACTCGTTTCATCCAACCGTTTGATGATTTCGGAAAGGTCTGTTAGCTGCTGGTCTCGCCCACGCAGGATGACCGCATCGAGTTCTGGCAGCATTTCGATCTGCACCCCTTCGAATTGGGGCAACGGTAACATCGAGGGTGGTTCCTCTTTTGGATTCTCATCCTGGCCGAGAGCGGGATTCGCAGCAACTCCGCCGTTAGGGAGTTGTGCCGCTCCGGTTTGTCCGTTTCCGGTGAGTAGTTCCGCTTGATTTCGCATTCCAGATGCCAATCGGATCTGGCCATCGCGATCCAATGGCTTGGATCCGTTGCGAGATTGCGTTTGTGAGATGCCCTTCGGTTGGAGAAAGTTGGCGATGCTCGGGCCTGAACCAGTGCGAACAATAGCACCCATGACGCCATTCTTCGATCGTGCCGCCTCTGTCCGTTGTGAAAATATCGCCCATGAAGCTTGGCCATTGTCGTTGAGAGGAACGACACGAACGGAAGATTCACGATTCGATTTGCCGATCTCAGAGGTCAGCAGTGCAATATCCGTAGCTAAACCACGGGGGCCCTCGATCCGAACGCTGTTCTGTGGTTCCAAAAATTGCACGGAAACGGTCTCTTGACCGACCTGAATCAATACAGAGTTCTGTTTCGCAGGGTTCGCATAAATTCGTCCTTGGAACAACTGCTTCAAGTAACCTTGTGCGGTTGGAATCATCGAACGATCGACGGCAACATCGCGTCGCACCAATATCTCGCCCTCTTGAAACGCAATGGCTGACGCCAATGGAAGGGAACAGCATACTAGGCAAACAAAATGCGCCGAAATCCAACGCATTGTTCGAGAGATCAGGACGTACGAGGTTTGCATCCACACCGCCTTTTTTCGCTTGGAAGGTCTCGCCGACTACGGCAACCGTTTCCCCGGCTTGGATGATGAGAGGGGATTGGGTTGGCCGTTCGATGGCTTCCTAAGATGTAATGTGCCCGAAGGCTAGGAAATCGCGGTGGAAAGCGTCAAGACCAACACCCCCCTAAATAGTGGTGTTTCCGCAGAAGCATTCTGGAGATTGCTGGCAATTACCCCGTGGCGAGAATCCAGGAGGCGATTATAAAACGTGCAACTCTTTCAATTGGTAAGGGCGAACGCGATATACTGGCTGGCATTGCTAGCGTCTCCAGTGTCGAAAACGTTACCGACTCCCTACATCCTAAATAGTGTCGATTGGATCCCGATGAAAATGAGCCTGCGAACGCGAACGGGGCTAATTATTACCCTTTGTGTGGGCGCCGTTTTGGGCATCGTCACCGTACGTGTATTCAATGGGCAAGATCCATTTGGGGGTGGCATTTTAGGATTTGGGGGGCCAGGCATGGGACCTCCGCCGATGGGTGGTCCCGATATCCCGTTGATTCGTAAATTTGACGCTAATTCGGATGGTTGGCTAGATTCGAAGGAACGGATCTCAGCACGTGCAGAAGCCAGAGCGTCCGGTCGAGGATTTGGACGCGGGGCCGGCGGACCAGGTGGGCCTGGTGCTCCACCGCCAGGCGGGCCCGGCCCTGGTGGTATCGCAGGCTTTTTCGGGCTTGGCCGTGGGCCGGGTAGCAATCGAGAACCAGGCAAGCCTGGGATCAGGGTGGCGGCATCGGAGGTGGTGATCTACGACGAAGAACCGCTCTACGATCGAGCCGTCGTTCGCACACTTTCCTTAATCTTTGAAAACGATGACTGGGAATCGGAACTGGCTGACTTCAAACCGACCGATGTCGAAGTAGATGCCACTCTTGTTGTGGACGGTCGTACGTATGAACGTGTCGGGGTCAGTTTCCGCGGTGCCTCCTCCTTCGGAATGGTACCTGCGGGTTCGAAGCGCTCGCTGAACATCTCGATGGATATGGCGGACCGAGATCAGCGGTTGCTCGGCTACAAGTCGTTGAACCTATTGAACTCGAATGGCGATCCGACGTTGATGCATTCGGTTCTCTATTCCGCGGTGGCTGGAAAATACCTCCCAACTCCCAAAGCCAACGAAGTTCGCGTGGTAATCAACGGCGAGGACTGGGGGATCTATCAGAACGTGCAGCAGTTCGACAAGGTTTTCCTGCAGGAGAACTACGGTTCGACGCAAGGGACTCGGTGGAAAGTTCCAGGTAGTCCAGCTGGAGGTGGCAGTTTGAGTTATATCGGTGAGGATTTGGAGCCGTATCGCAAACTCTATGAAATAAAATCGGCGGACAAAGAAAAGGCATGGTACGCATTGATCGAATTGTGCCGAGTGCTTCATGAAACCCCGATCGATCAACTTCAAGAATCCCTCGAGCCTATCCTAGATATCGATGGAGCATTGCGATTCCTAGCATTGGATGTGGCGCTGATCAACAACGATGGATACTGGGTTCGCGGTAGCGACTACAGCTTGTACTTGGACGACAAAAAAAGGTTTCACGTGATTCCCCACGACATCAATGAAACATTCACCCCAGCGATGGGGCCGGGCATGGGACCACCGGGCATGGGACCACCGGGCATGGGACCACCGGGCATGCGGGGGGGGCCAGGGGACCGGGCGCGGCGACCAGAGGGGGATCGCGCCGGGAGAAACCGCAGTGCCGATGCTCCACCAAACCCGACTGGATCCGATCGGAATGGTCGTGGTCCTTTTGCGTTGGATCCACTCATCGGCATGGACAACCCGGATCGCCCACTTCGTAGCCGACTCCTTCAAGTCCCCGAATTGCGTCGCAAGTACCTGCAGTATGTCGCACAGATCGCGAGTGAAGATCTGGATTGGAACCATCTAGGACCCGTTGTGTCAGAAATCCGTACTCGCATCGAACCTTTGGTTCAACTCGATTCACGGAAGCTTTCTTCTTCGTCGGATTTTCGGTCGACGACGCAGGATGCGCCGATGAACGAGGTGGAGCGCCGGCCAAGCATGGCCTTGAGAACCTTCGCCGATGAACGTCGCAAAATCTTGTTGGCCCACCCTGAGGTCCAAGCTGCATTAACTGAATAAATTGCGAACGCCTGTGTATTTATCAACTTGGTCTGGATCGAGTTCTAAACCGAGTCCGGGCCCCGACGGCACATTGAGCATACCATCGGCGTCGAGTTTCCAGCCACCGAGGGTGATCTCATCAATGAACGGTGAGCCGGTGAGATATTCGACGAACTGAGTGTTCGGAACTGCAGAAGCGAGATGAAGATCCGCAGCCAGTCCAACGGCTGTATTCCATCCATGGGGTACGAACTGGACTCCGTAATCTTGGGCCATCCACGCGATACGTCGTTCCTCGCTGATCCCGCCAACTTTGGTGACATCGGGTTGTACGATATCGAAGGCTCTTGAGGAGAGCCATGGCAGGAAAGATTGCCGCCGTGTGAGCACTTCTCCCCCAGATATCGGTACAGGCGAATGCTCGCGCAGAAGAACAAAATCCTCAAGTGCATCGGGAGACAACGCTTCTTCAAACCAAGTCACATCGTAATTGGCGAGCATTTTCGAGGTGTTTAATGCCCACTTGTAACCTCGATGCCAATGGGCATCGGAGCCACCTGCATCCACCATTAACTTGCAATCAGCACCGATGGCACCGCGTGCCGCAGCGACGATCGCTTCGTCCATGGCCGCGTCATTGCGGCCGAAGGGGCCCCAGCCAATTTTAAATGCGCGAAATCCCTGTTCCTTGACCCGGAGTAAATGCTCCCGCATCGCGTGGGGTTCGTCCATCAAGAGCGATGCATAAGGCTGCACGCGTTCTGCATACCGACCTCCGAGCAACCGGCTGACACTCTGGCCAGTTGCCTTACCCAGCAAATCCCATAACGCTATGTCGATGCCGCTAATGGTGTGAGTAATCGAGCCTCCTCGCCCCATCCAAAACATATGCTGATGAAGTTTCTCGCTCACCCGCTCCGGTTCAATCGCAGATTCATGAAGATAGAGCGGCTCGAGGATTCGCAGTGCAGCGCGTACCAACTCATCGTTGGTAAAAACACTCCCCAGCCCAACCGCTCCTTCGTCGGTATGAACGGTGATCAACGTATGCACACAGTCTTCGGGACGTAGTTCGTTGCTCCAGCCACCTTCAGGGGTTGCACCGCGCAACCCTGCGCAGCGTATCTCTCGGATTTTCATCGGTTCGTTCGATCTCTTCGAAAAATTTGAACCCTCGGTGCGAACGGTACATCCGCATCCAACGGGAATATCGGTCTAGGGCATCGGCTGTGGCCCAAACTCTTCAAGTTCGCGCTAGAGGATCCTGGGGCATCCACCAGGATCATTTCATCGCACCACTCCGCGTACATATGATGTTGGCAATGCGGCGATTTGACAATCACAGCATCGAAGGCTTTCGGATTCTGACCATTGGCATAGTAGTATGAACGATCGTAGTGGTTGACCCCTCGGCTACCTGCGACGATCGTGTAGGTTCCCAATTCCAACACCGCGGTTAATCCAGACCTCCAGAGCTCTCCGAAAGATTCGCTCCGGAATGTACCATCGCTCAGCATACGTACCTTCGCGACAACTTCGATCGGCTCGAATCGAATCGGATCCAATGTGCCGCCGAGCAGCACTCGAATCGTAGCGCCAATTCCTGCAGCAAATGCCGCTTGCACAGCGGGTGCATCGACGATCGGAAGCAAGGTTCGGCCGCGGTAGCCTGCGCGCAGCAGTGATTTTAGAATAGCGTTGCTATCTCCGGATGCTCCGGAACTGGTCGCATCGGCTGCATCCACGAGAGCCACCGTCCCAGCACGATTGGTTCGTTCGCGTTCCATCATCCTCGCTACCATCGAATCTAGGGAGACGAGCGGAACCTGCATTTGTTCATGGTACTCCCAAAACTCACGAGCGATCTCCAGAGCCGATGCGACAGCCTGATCTTCTTCACCATCCGTCACGACAAAGCTCGTTGTCCTCAATTCGGGAACGTCAGTGAAAGGATTGCCAATGAACATTCCCGCAGAAAGCCCTTTCGCGGATTTCTCGATGCGTTGGGATTTTGCGATGCATCTCCCAAAGAGACCTGTCTCGGTGATCAACTCGTCCCCGCGAACGAGCGCTGGTATCGCTACTTTTGCGGTCACCGGACGAACATTCTCGCTGAAGATACGCAATAGCAATGTTGCCGCGCGTTCGCCGGTTTGAAAAAAATCGACATGGGGATACGTGTGATATACGACGATTGCATCGCTGTGCGCGAACATTCGATCGCTTGGTATGCCATGCAAATCCAGCGATATCACGATAGGAATCTCTTCCCCGAGGATTTTGCGACTTTCCTGCAACAAGTAACCTTCGGGATCCCATTCCGAATCGCTCGCCATTGCACCATGCATGCAGAAGTAAACACCATCGAGCGGCCCTTGAGAGGCCGCGTTCCGAATGGATTCCAAAAACTCTTGAGAGATCCGTTCCCACGCACTTGCCTTCAGTGTCCCTCCAGACGTGATGAAAAATGCGCTATAGGTCGGAACCAGTTCGATATCGTTGCGTGCATCGAAGACAGTGAGAGCACCACCGATTTCGTTGCGAACCGTTCGGTGGTACTCGATCAACTCGTTCCCAAAGCGAACGCCGAAGTCCTCGTAGTCACTTCCGTTCGGATTGAAGGTCGATACTTCTTGTTTGCATTCAGCAATCAGTATGCGTTTCATGAGAATTGGGTCTTCTTTCCGAGCAATTATATCTGGGTAGGCTACTGTTCTGCTTCCACCAAGTCGCGGCGTAGCAGGAATTGAATCGCCCACCAAATCACGATCGCGCCGACGAGGTATGCCAATCCGGCGAGCGATAGCATGCGTTCAATCCCGACGGAGCTTTTCCAAGCGCCCACCGCCAACGGCGCAAAACCTGACAGCATCGCTCCACAAAAATTGAGTACACCGACCGCTGTTGCTCGCGACGCTTTCGGTACCACTTCGAAGGCGGCTGGAAAGATGTTTCCGATCATCAGCGAGCTGAACAAGCCAAAACCGATCAACCATGGATAGGTTGATGTCAAGGATCGGCACTGTCCAATCATGTGCATGCAAGGAGCGCACGCGAGCATGCTGAGGCATAGCAACCAAAAGCGAGCGGAGCGGGTATGCTGGGCGAGCTTATCCGCAAGTATCCCTCCCAAAAACAATCCGACCATCGTGGAGGATTGCATAGATCCTGTGGCAGCGAAGGCGGCGTCGGCGAGTCCGAGGTTGAACTTTTCTTGCAGGTAGTTTGGCAGCCACGCATAGAGCATCCACAGCCCAAAAACAAAAATCGGAAAGGCGACGCATAACAACCAAAAGGTTGGTATCACAACGAGGCTCACCGACGAGTTGGATTGCTTTAAAGCTTCTTGACGGTCCGCACCCAAATCTTCGTTCGGGGGGCTGCTAAGTTCGGACACGTAACGCAGGAACAGGCCGTACGGTACGGCGTAGAGGATCCCCACGGCTCCGAGCGCAAAGAATGCGTACCGCCATAATCCCCTCTCCGCCATCCATCCGCCGCACCATGCCCCTGCTACGGTTCCGGCGATTTGCGCGGTGGTCAGAATGGCGATCGCTCGAGACCGTTGATGATTGGGTGTCGAGTTCGCGGTCAGCGCGATCGCGGCCGGCATGTACAGTGCTTCAGAGATTCCCATAGCCGCTCTTAAACCCAACAGCATCCAAACGGAAATCGACATGCCTGTCAGGACGGTCACCGCGCTCCAGATCACAAGCGACGCTACCACCAAATGCCTCTTCGAAAACGTATCGGCAAGTTTCCCTGCGATAGGGCATCCAATTCCGTATACCCATAAAAAGATCGCGCCCACCCATCCCAATTGGGTGTCGGTCATCGCTAAATCCGCCTTCAGGACCTTGAACATGGCAAAGACGGCTTGTCGATCGCAGTAATTCAAAAAGTAGGCGACCCACATGAATCCCACCAGTGCAATGATTTTCGGCGTCGATGGGAATGGGACAGATACGTTTGTCGCAACAAAAGGATCGCTCGGAGGCGATGATGCTGTGTATGGATTGACGGATGCGGATCCCGCTAGATTGCTGGACGGGGGAACCGATTCATCGCTAGGATTGATTTCAGCCATCGCGCATGCTCCGCCTTTAGAGCAACGACTCGACAGCCACTTCTTCACCGATCACTGCAACGCAGTCCCCTTGCTGGGTCAAGCATGGGACGCGCGCGGTGATGAGAAATCCATCGCGAGATGATTCGATGATTTCCGGTTCTCGATCGGGGCGTTCGAGATGATGAATGTAACCCAAGGGTTGTCCACGTGAAACGCGATTGCCGAGATCCACTGCGACTTCAAAGACTCCCGATTCAGGAGCGAGTAAATAGTTGTCGGCATGAAGCGCTTGGGTGAGGATCGCGGGTGGTTTCCCGAGAGAGTTGCGAGTTTGCAATTCTCCCTCCAGAACACCGAGATGAATCAAGACGTTGCGCAGGCCACTTTGTGCGATGCGATGCACGGAAGCTGGTACGCCCTCGCCACCACCAAGTTCGGTTGTCACCACTGTTTTGCCTTGGTTCTCGGCTTCCACGGGAAGTAGTCCTGATCCCGCAATGTCGGTATATAGAAACGAAAAGTCTGTGTTCCAAGCGAGCATCGCTTCGAGCATCTTGCGACGTTGCGTTCGATCGGGGACCAAGTGCATGTGGGAGCAAGGAACAAAGTCCATGCTACGCCCACCGGAATGGATGTCGATGATCGCATCGGACATCGGGAAAAGGGTGTGGGTAAGGTAGTGGGCAATCTGACTGGTAACATTTCCCTCAGCATGCCCAGGAAACGCCCGATTCATATTCATCCCGTCGAGGGGCGACAATCGTGTCGCTGCCCGCGCAGCAGGGAAATTGAGGGATGGGATCAAAATCAATCGGCCATGGATGGCATCGGGGGATAGCTCGCGAGCCAACCGCATGGCAGCGATTTGTCCTTGGTATTCATCCCCGTGATTCCCGCCGAGAACCAATACAGTCAAACCAGTTCCTCGGGCAAAAACCGTAATGGGAATCATCACGTTGGCCCAACCGCCGAGGTTATGCGAGTATGGAACCCGCAAGAATCCTTGCTGCTTCCCATTCGTGGAATAATCGATGCTCGAGATGATCATGGCTACTGGTTTCCGCCTGCATCGATTTTGGGAACACTCCATACGCCCTCTGTGGGCTTGAGTTCACCGATCTTCTTCCCGTTTTCAACGAAGCTGACTCGCGAGTAATCTCCTTTAGGAACTCGCACTGCCAAGAAATTTTTCACGGAGTAACTCGCACCCTTTGCGGGTACTTGGACTTGATAATGCAGCGTCAGTTCTTGACCACTCGCGGTAACTCGCTGTACCTCAAAGACCTTGTCCATGTTTTCCGGTGCGGGCATAACCCTCG
>VGZN01000107.1 GCA_016872635.1 Planctomycetota bacterium
TTGGATGTGCGGTTGATCGGCTCGTAGGGAGTGCCCGGTCGGTTATCCGCGTACGATCGATCGATGACCCATTCGAGGGTGTGTACGGAACTCTCTTTTTGCAGCAACTGTGTCCACCAATTCAGCCCCGTTTGGATGTTATTCATCACGGCTGCAACGTGGGAGGGTGTCCAGTTTTCAGTGCTAGGGTCGATCGTCCCGTCACTTTCGAGCAAAACCGGGGTAACCGCGATCCGGCCAAGCATGAACTCGCCAGTATCCTCAGCCGTAGCGCCGAAAGGTAGCGACGCCATGACGCGACGCTCCTCCAAGCTTTCGAAGGAAAGGGTTCGCTCTAGAACTCGGTTACGTCGCAGTTTGCCTTCGCTCATAGAATCCCTAGGATCCGGACGGGGGTCAAAGAAAACGGCAAATCAAAAGCAATGCCTGAGTTCGAAGGGGGCTAACCCCTACCGAACCCCTGTGAATAGCCTCTCTTTAGATGATAGTCCGATGGAATAATTCCCTAATTCTCTACATTGAATTTGGGGTTTTCCACATGGGAAAGAAGGCCGCTAAGTAGGGATTGTTCGGTTTAGTAGGCTTGGTTCGCCCGCAGATTTAGGCTTGTTGGGGGCCGGGCCGATACGGGATCGGAGGTCGATCCAGTCTGGAGGCTGGTTTCCTGGCACGGTGACCTAGCTGGCCGAAGTTTTTTCGTCTGAAGTGTGGATGGATTCGGATGCCAGTGTTGCAACAGCGTACGCGGGCGAGCACCGCGATAATTCAGGCCCGATCGATTCTAGGAGCGAAACGGGCTGGGAGAAGTCTCCTCCGTCTAGGATTGAGGAATCGATCAAGAATCCCCCGTGGCCACTTAGGATCAAGCATGTCGGCTTGCTGGCGCGTTCAAGACGGACTTGGCGTGCAACCACGCGCTCAATCCCTTTTCTGAGCGTAGCCACCTGTTTGTCGAAGATTGCTTGCGCAATGGCGGTAACGTCCGAATCGGTAAGGGTCGATCCATCTTCACCGACAACTCTCGCCAAACGGTACCTTGCTCCATCGACTGTCGCTGGTTTGCTATCGGCAGTGTTTCGGTCCTCTGGCTCTTCGGGAAGCTTGCCCAGCCAAAGATAGGCATCGCGCGTGGTTGCAAATTGTTCGTTCATGACGGGGCAACGCTTGCCGAACAATGGAACGGAGCGAACGACACCAGCGATATTGGATCGTTCGACACCGGTATAGAGCAATTCCCCGCGGAGCAAACGCTGCGAATCGGTCCTGGATTGTGTAGCCACTCCGCTTTTGCGGATCGGAATCAAGTCGATGGTGGTAGAACCGATATCGACCACAATCCCGTGTTCGGACACCAGGAAGCGGCTGGCCCACGTTGCGAGTGCGTGCCAATTGGAGGCTGCAGCCATCCATGGTTCACGTGCGGCTTGAGCGGGACTACGCCATTTGCCATCGACGCTGTAAACCTGGACCAAAGGAGATGGGATGATGCGAGTGACTTGTTCGAGGATCATCGCGACACCATCTGCGCGAGTTGCGAAGCAATCGGCGAGTTCACCTGTCATGGTGAGTGCGACGACGTCAAAATCGGGGCATTGGCAGATCAGCGGTGCAAGGGTCGAAGCGAGATTTTCCCACTGGCGCCACATCGCGAATGGTTGTGAGAAAGACCACCCATCGACATGCGCTAGTTTTATGTTCGCGCCGCCGACATCAATCCCCAAACATCGTTTGTTGGGTTCGGGTGAAACAGCCGCGGCACCGGCGGCTGCCAGCATCGATGGGTTGTTTTGGCGTTTGTTGCTTTTCTTAGACGTGGACATTTCAGAAGATCGTTTGCGTATGTTCCCTGCCCGTTTGATTCGAATCAAATGATCAGCATGCAATCCCCATAGCTGAAGAATCGATACTGCTCCTCGACGGCCTTTCGATAAGCCTCCAGCATCAATTCTCTTCCTGCGAATGCACTGATCAAAACCATCAAGGTGCTCCGAGGCAAGTGGAAATTAGTTAACAGCATATCGACCGCTTGAAAGTGGTGTCCGGGGCGGATGAAAATATCGGTTTCACCAGACCACTCGATGAGCTTTCCCTGGCCATGCTCGGCGGACGTTTCGAGGGTACGAACTGAAGTTGTTCCTACCGCGAGGATCCGCCCACCTTCGGACCTAGCGCCCGTAAGTCGCCTGACGACGTTTGCACTGACCTTGGCGAACTCACTATGCATTTTGTGCTGATCCAAGGTGAGGGCTTGGACCGGTCGAAAGGTTCCTAATCCGACGTGCAGTGTTACCGACACCAAAGCTACTCCTGCGGCTCGAATCTTCTGTAGCAGCTCTTCCGTAAGGTGCAGACCAGCTGTCGGGGCTGCAACCGAGCCAGGGGTCCTCGCATAGACGGTTTGGTACCGTTGCCGATCGGACTCTGTCATTTGGCCATCACGGATGTAGGGAGGCAGCGGTACTCGGCCTACGGCCTCGAGCAATTCGAACCAGTCTCTGGTCGGGTCAGGCCGTACCAGGAGGTGCCCTTCTTCGGCATGAGCAACGACGATCAATCCTTGGTTTTCACGCCCTTCCGGGTCTCTTAATACAATCCGTTCATCCGGCAAGAGGTAGCCACGTGTTTTGGAGAGCAATTCCGCAATCCAGTTTTCCTCTCGCAAAAAGAGACCTTCCCACCTCCCACGAGTCTTCTCGCGATAACCCACGAGCCTCGCTGGAATAACCTTGGAGTCATTGACGACGATTGCATCCCCTGCCCGCAAATGAGATGGGAGATCCCTGATCGACGCATGGTCGATCCGCCCGCTGCGGCGATCGACCACCATCATCCTGGAGTCGGTGCGATTGGCAGGTGGTTCCTGCGCAATCAATTCGCGTGGCAATTCGAAATCGTAAAGATCCAACTCGCTCGTAGGCGGGTTCGAAGGAGCGTTAGGGTCTTTCACAAGCAGATGTATCCGTAAAGCAATCGGGGTTCGTTTTTTGCCAGGGGATTGGTCACGAGAGCACGCGGTCGATCCCCTACAGGCTGAGCGGCAACTCCAAGGTTAGGATCGGAAAATCAGACCCATTTTCACTTGTGGCGCAGTTGCGCGGACTTATTCGGTTCCCCAATTCTATCTCTTCGCAGCGCATCCACGAAGGGGCTCTCGCTGAATCGCAAGTACCATCAAACGGCGCTAGTTGTTCGTAGGGTAGCTAGCTTTTTGCGGATCCGTCTTAAATCCTGCGAGCTCCATCAGCGCGAGGGCGACAAATTTTGGGCCGAGCGTTAGGTAACGCCTGCCTAGTCTTCTCGGTTCACTCAAGAGGCGATAGAGCCATTCGAGCCCGTTTTCTTGCATCCATCGCGGGGCCATTGTTTTTTGTCCGCTGTTGAAATCAAAAGCTGCACCTACCCCGAGCATGACTGGGGCGTTGATGAGAGGCTTCAGACGCATCATCAGAATATCTTGCTTCGGAGTACTGATCCCAATCCAGACTACATCCGCGTTCGACTGATTGATTTCGTGCGATAGCGCGACGAGTTCCGCATCGGTCAGTTCTCGATAAGGAGGCGCGCCGATTCCAGCGATTTGGATACCGAATCGATTCCGTAGCGTCGTTGCAAGTTTTTCAGCGACTCCAGGCCCCGCGCCGTAAAAATAGTGTTTGTATCGCTCTTGAGTCCGCTCGCAAAAAGTCATCATCAATTCGGGACCATAGACCCTGCGGACCATGGTCTTTTGTCCTCGCAATCGAGACAACCATACCAATGGCATCCCATCGGGGAGCAAAAAGTCAGCTTGCTGGAAGGCCGACAATGCTTTCGGATTGCTGCGTGCCTCCATCAGGCCATGCATCCCCAATAGCACGAAGTAACGTGGAGCGTGTCGGAGGTCGATGGATCGGGACAACAGGTCGATTACGTCTGGAATCTGAACGCAGGCAACAGGGAGCCCCAAAATCGTTACGCGGCGAGGCTTTTCGAGTGGGTCGCCCAATGTGCAATCGTTTGGAGAGGTTTCTAGAACATTCATTCCAATAAGAGCCAAAACTCTCCCAAGAGATTCCTAACGCTGTGAGTTAGCTCGGACTGGCAGGGACTCGAACACTTGTAGGTGGCATACCAAGACAGCAAAGACGCCTTTGTTGCTTGATGTTGATTCGCTTTCAGTGTCCGACACGTCCGAGAAGGACTGCACCGATTGTCTTAAACATCAGTGTTACGTCGTGCCGCAACGTGCGGCTCCGGGTGTAACGCAAGTCCATCCTCATCCATTCTTCGAAACTGACATCGCGGCTTTTCGATATCTGCCAAATGCAAGTTAGTCCCGGCTTGGTATCGAGTCGCTGACGGTGCCAATGCTCGCAATCTCTGTCTTCATGGCACGGCAACGGGCGGGGGCCAACGATGCTCATGTCTCCCTTAAAGACATTCCATAATTGCGGGATTTCATCGATACCTATCTTCCGAAGGAAATGCCCCAGTTTCGTAACTCGGGGGTCGTTCTTCATTTTGAAGGCAGGGCCGTCGCGCTCGTTGAGATCGAGCAACGTCGATTTCAATTCCTCTGCATTGGCAACCATGGTTCGCAGCTTGTACATCGTGAAGGGGCGTCCATACTGGCCAGCTCGGACTTGACGAAAAAAAACAGGACCACGCGAGCTCATTTTGATCGCGATGCCTGCGGTAGCTAGGATAGGAGCAGCAACGACAATGCCGCACATGCTCCCTGCGACGTCGATCAAGCGTTTCCAGGGAGGGAATGATGGTGCCAGGTACGTGCGGAGACCTATGGTTTGCGGATGGCGGACAACACCATGCTCAGCAGTGGTGGATGATAAATACCCGACCTGAGGGCGAAATTCATGTTTCCTTCTGGTGGTCGTGGCGGCGGTCGATGATTGGGCGTGAGTGGAATCGGTGAGCTCATCCCTTAGCATTGCTTCCTGTCCAACCGGTTCGGGATGAAATTCCACTTCGCTCCGTTCAGGAATCTCGGGCTCTACCATCGGCCCCGGTTCTTGATGCGATGGGGCAGGATCGTAACAATAGATATTGGATTGAAGTGCGATTCCTTCGTCGTGCATCGATGAAATGATATCGCGGAGGACGCGCCGTGCGCCAACGACATCGGTCATTGGGAGCATGACGCCAACCCCACCTTTGAGCAGCATTCCTCGTTCATCGGTCAAACGCAATCTTCGTCGAAGGTATTTCCCCAAGAGGAGTTGCTGCTCGTACTCGTTCCGTTTTGGACAGGGCCGAAACTCGATCACGATCAGGGAAAACCACTGCCGGTAACGGTCGCAGCGCAGCCGTTCTTTGACCAACGCTTTTTCCATCTCCTTGGAGGAGAGAAAAAGGCAACTGAGGCGAGGTTGCAACTGTCGCTGGTGGATTTTACGTCGTTGCGGGTCCGACATTTGGCTTCCGAGATCATCAGTTGGATAAGTTATTTCGGGCGAATCCAGAGGGCACTGGATCGAGCGAACACACCTTCCATGATGAACCGGCTCCCCTATTTTTCGAGTAAAAAACGCCGGATTTCATCGAAAAATCGACCTCACGCCCGTCTCGATGGGACCTTATGGAAGCTCGCGAATCCGGATGTTCCGAAACTCCACGGGAGCCCCTTCTGACTCCAAGCATAAAAAGCCCTCGGCAGGATTGGCTCCAGACCCCCCAGAAACCTCGTGCCCGTTTACCCACAAGCGAACCTCACCTTGGATCGCCCGGACGTAATAGAAATTCCATTCAGGGGTTCCCAGGCTGTGGTTTGATTTTGGGAAGCTCCGGGATCCGTCCGGCGACAAGGGTGGGAATGGCTTCAGCTTCGATCTTCCTACGGGAAAGATGTCCCCGTTGGTGGTGAACCAGGTCGCTTTCTTACCCGACGATGCTTCGTACTGTTCGGTATATCCATGGTCGAGGACTTGTACTTCGATACCTGCATCTG
The DNA here is from genome assembly GCA_016872635.1 of Planctomycetota bacterium. Classification (GTDB taxonomy): domain Bacteria; phylum Planctomycetota; class Planctomycetia; order Pirellulales; family Pirellulaceae; genus JBKCUI01. The sequence goes on from VGZN01000107.1 coordinate 5,945, forward strand.
GCAAGCGATTCGGGACGAGCTTTTCTAAAGCATCCTCGGGGGTCCAAAGAAAGAACCCTGAGTTTCCTCCTTTGGCCAAATGACGCCACCAGCCGACGAACTCGAGATTGCGGTACTTCTTCTTCGATCGCAACACGCCGACCGGCTTGCCGGTGCAGTGGACCGTCGCGCCATCCCAAGTCCATGTCGCTTCATCGCAGTTCGCGCGGACAAAGTCGCTGGCACCCAACTCCACCCAATCGGATCCCGTAGTGTCGAGGATCACGGTTGCTGGCGGTATGGCGTTGGCTGCCTTGTTCTCCTTGTTCTCTTGGGCGAATGCGATGCCTCCCTCCAGCGCCAAACCGGCGAAGAGACTCCATGTGAAAATTGGCTTCAGGTACGTGATGTTCATAGAAGACCTTTGTGGTGGTTGTAGGCTTTAGAAATGGTTGATGGTTTCGACTAACGTTCGGCCATGATGCTCTTGCCGCATTGCTTGGAGACGATGATGTGATCCAAGACGCGGATACCTACCAGTTCGCCGACTTTAGCCAAACGGTCGGTAACAGCATGATCCTCCCGACTGGGTGTTGGGTCACCCGACGGGTGATTGTGCACCAGTAGAATAGCAGATGCGCTGTCTCGAATGGCGGGCCGGAAAACTTCTCGAGGATGGACCAAACTAGCATCTAGCGTCCCGACCGTGATCCGATGGTCCTTGATCGGACCGTGTTGGGTATCGAGTGTGACGACATGAAACTCTTCTTGCTTGCCATCGTTCGCCAATCGTGCAAAACGAGTCATGCAATACGAGATCGCATCCTCCGAGCCTCGAATCCTAGCAGGTAATACTGGATTGATGTCCCGCAACGCCGCGATACGCCTCCCCAATTCGATCCCTGCCATGATCTGACAATAGCTGTCCTTGCGAATGGCTTTGCTCATCTGCCGCAATTCGGGCAAACTAGAGTCGGTCAACTCCGCCAATCGCTCCCCGGAGAAGCTCGCGGATAACCGAGTCCCCGCTTGAACCGCCGATTCTCCTGGGACTCCTACCCGAACCAGAATTGCGATGAGCTGCGCATCGCTTAAACGCGCGACCCCATCTCTCAACAATTGTTCGCGCGGACGATCGGATTCGGGGCCCGATTTGATCTGCTCTCCATACACCTGGCGATGGATCCAGCCATGGACTTCGTCGAACTTGTCCGTTACCCAACGGTACATCGGCTCATTGTGGTCGACCGTTTCCTGGAGATGTCCATCGCGCGCTAACAGTTTCAAAACGCGCGTCACATAAGCGGGGGCACAATCCCTGCATTGGGTCTTTGCCCATGTGACGGAAAAGGAGTCCGTTGTTTGAATCGAGTAGATCAAACTTTGCAATTTCTGCTTGCGAGCTTCACTCATGTTGCACCATCAAAGTTGATCCCCGGTGCCGTTGGTGCGGACCGAGGTACATCGCGTCAGGATCGTCCAAGCAGCCGTGAGATCCACCAATACGATGGGAATCGCGAGTTGAAATTGTATCGGTATTTGAAGTCCACCGCCGACGGGATAGCGAATCGCAGCAAGTCGCATCTCATCCGACGCGTCGCACCATTGGGAATTGGTCGTCGCGGCACAGGCAATGGAGTAGGTTTTCTTGGGGTGAAAATACGAAACTCATCGGGCTGCAAATTCAGAGAAGGTCTTGAGATTTTGTCATAAAACGGTCCTAACCCTTGGGGAAAAGCTGTCGCTAACACAATTCCTTGCTCCACGGTTGCTCCAACCGCCTCGCCGCCGGTTCATTACCCGTTTGCCAGCCTACAGGGGATCGATACACTTTAGAGCGTGTCATCCAAGGTTTTCTCATGCTTTCCTTTGCGGTAAAGTGATCGCGGTTGCGATTGTGCACACCTACCCTCGCGACCGCGATATCCAACCTAACTTCCACTTTAAAGATTCCCATTGGAGTTGATTCATAGTGACTACTCAGTACCAGGCGGCCGTTGCAGGGAAAATTACTCGCGAAATGGAGGTTGTTGCCAAGCGAGAGAATCTGACTCCTGAAGCGATTCGCGTTGAAGTCGCAGCAGGTCGGATGGTGATCCCTGCCAACCACGTACACGCTGCCGGGCGACTCGAGCCCATGGCGATCGGGATCGCAGCACGCTGCAAGATCAACGCCAACATCGGAAACTCTGCAGTCACTAGCAATGTCGGGGAAGAGCTTGAGAAACTCCACGTGGCTGTCCATTACGGCGCCGATACGGTTATGGATCTCTCGACCGGAAAAGATATCGACAACATCCGCCGTGAGATTATTGCATCCTCACCTGTTCCGATCGGTACTGTTCCTATCTACCAAATGTTAGAAGAACTAGGGGGCAATATTGAGGACATGCGTCCGCAGCATTTCCTCGATATGGTGGAGCACCAGGCTAAACAGGGGGTCGACTACATGACGATCCACTGCGGACTGCTCCTTGAACACCTCCACCTGACTACCTCGCGCGTCACCGGAATTGTAAGTCGTGGCGGATCGCTAATCGCCAAATGGATGATGGCTCACCGAAAACAAAATCCCCTTTATGAATCGTTCGATGATCTTTGCGACATCATGAAGTGTTACGACGTCACGTGGAGTCTAGGGGATGGATTGCGTCCGGGCTCGATTGCCGATGCCAGTGATGCAGCTCAATTCGCTGAGCTTGATGTACTTGGAAAACTTTGCAAGCGAAGTTGGGAGCGCGGAACTCAAGTCATGGTCGAAGGTCCTGGTCATATTCCCATGGATCAAATCGACATGAACATCAAGAAGCAAATCGAAGTTTGCCACGGCGCACCCTTCTACGTCCTCGGCCCATTAGTCACGGATATCGCTCCGGGGTATGATCATATCACAAGTGCCATCGGAGCCGCACTGGCCGGCTGGAGCGGTGCTGCCATGCTGTGCTATGTAACTCCGAAAGAGCATTTGGGACTTCCCAATCGAGAAGATGTGAAGCAAGGGGTTATCGCTTACAAGATTGCAGCTCACTCGGCTGACCTGGCTCGCAAGCGTCCAGGTTGCCAAGAACGCGACGATGCATTGTCGCGAGCAAGGTTCGCATTCGATTGGAAAGAGCAATTCCGATTGTCGATCGATCCAGAGACAGCGCAAGCATACCACGACGAAACGTTACCCCAGGATACGTTTAAGAGTGCGCACTTCTGTAGCATGTGCGGGCCCAAATACTGCTCAATGCGTATCACAGAAGATATTCGCAAGATGGCGAACGACCAGTCGCTCCCCACGAGCTCAGCGACGCCGCATGACAAGTCCGCAGCAGAAAAGAAGCTTGTCGAACTAAAGAGCTAGTAACCGAGCTATCCGATCAGCCACGTAGACTCCGCTTCCAGCCCCGAAACGAAAAGGTTTCCTATGTCCAATGCGCTCAGTTCGATGGATAAGAATACGCATGCGAAACATGCTTCCGACCACGGCAAAGGACGAAGGGATGTTTCCATCGGACAGTACCTGATCAATCGGCTGGAGGATTATGGAATCCGCGATTGTTTCGGAATTCCTGGTGACTATGTTCTCAACTTTTACAGCATGCTGGAAGAGAGTGACATCAATGTCGTCGGATGCACTCGCGAGGATTGTGCTGGCTTTGCAGCAGACGCCTATGCTCGAATCCGCGGCATGGGTGCGCTGTGCGTTACCTACTGCGTTGGAGGGCTTTCGGTCTGTAATAGCGTAGCAGGTGCATTTGCTGAAAAATCTCCTGTTGTCGTGTTGACCGGATCTCCGGGTCTCAAGGAACGGGTTAATAACCCACTGTTGCACCATAAAGTCCGTGATTTCAGCACCCAGCGAGAGGTTTTCGAAAAGCTCTGCATTGCAGCAACCGAACTGGACGATCCGGCAACAGCATTCAGCGAAATTGATCGCGTCCTCGACGCGTGCTACCGCTTCAAACGCCCGGTCTACATCGAACTTCCGAGAGATATGGTTGATGTCGTTCCCCCGATCGCTCACGCGTATCGTCGGCCCGCTCTGTCGTACGACCATCTCGCTCTCGATGAAGCAGTTCGTGAGGTTATCGAACGACTCAACCGCGCAGAAAGACCATTAATTGTCGCCGGGGTCGAGATTCACAGATTCGGATTGCAAGATCAAGTCATACGCTTGGCCGAGCAAGCCGGAATCCCTATCGCGGCGACGATTCTCGGGAAGAGTGTTGTCGATGAAACGCATCCCCTGTTTGTGGGACTCTACGAAGGTGCGATGGGGCGTGAAGAAGTGACGCATTATGTCGAGGATAGCGACTGCGTTCTCCTCCTAGGTACATTCATGACCGATATCAATCTCGGGATCTATACCGCGAAACTCGATGTCCGTAATTGCATCTATGCGACCAGCGAGCAACTGCAGATCTCCTACCATCAATACCCTAACGTCCCACTGAATGAGTTCATTGAAAAGATAATCGCGGCGAATCCCAGTCCAACCAGACGACATATTCCCGATGACCTTCATTTGAAAAAGCCGCAAGTCTTCCAGGTCGATTCGGAGCGTGGTTTGTCGGTGACCCGAATCATGGAACGAATCAACACCCAAATCGACGCGGAAACCATCGTGATCGCGGATATCGGCGATTCGCTTTTTGCTTCCTCGGAACTGGTAATCCACGAACGGACTGACTTCTTGTCGCCTGCATACTACACATCCATGGGCTTTTCAGTTCCCGCTGCGTTAGGTGCGTGCGTCGCCAAACCCAAGGATCGTGTCTTGGTGATCGCAGGTGACGGTGCGTTCCAGATGACGGGGCAAGAAATGTCGTCGTTGATCCGCCTGGGGTACTCACCGATAATTATCGTCCTCGATAATCATGGATATGGGACCGAGCGATTCCTGCAGAAGGGAACGTGGAAGTACAACGAAATCGCCATCTGGAATTACTCGAAACTCCCCGAAGTGTACGGTGGTGGCAAAGGGCACTTGGTCTCGAACGAGAGAGAGTTTGATGCCGCATTGACCGAGGCTTGGGCCGACCGAAGTCAGCTTCATTTGATCCATGTAAAGCTGATCGAGAACGATGCGAGCCGATCGCTCCTGCGATTGGCGGAACGCCTGGGGCTTCGCGTCTAAATGCTTTCGGAAGTGCGTCGCGCCGCAGCGATCCAAGCGATTCACGAGCTCGATTACTTCAAAAGGGTGGAGTGGTTCAGCGAAGTTGACTCCACCAATCGCTATCTCGCGAGGGAATGTAAATCGGGACAAATGCCAGTCCCAGCCCTCGTCGTTACCGATCGCCAATCGCGAGGGATCGGACGAGGTGGAAACACATGGTGGTCCCCCGCAGGCTGCTTGATGTTCTCGATCGCCATGCCGTGGTCGCAACGAGACAAGGAATCTGCTAAGCTTCCCTTGCTGGCCGGAATGGCCGTAGCGCAGAGCATTACGCAGCTTGTCCATGGTCGAGCCTATGTCAAATGGCCAAACGATGTATACATCGAAGATCGCAAGATCTGCGGTATTTTGATGGAATCGTCCGCAAAGACCGACGAGACCAGCCACGACATTTGTATCATCGGCATCGGTATTAATTGTTGCGTTGACTTTTCGAATGCGCCGGAAGAATTGCGATCAACCGCGATCAGTTTGCATGAGACATTCGGATCTAGGATCGAAGAAGCGATCACGCCCGAGTCGGTATTGCTTCATTTCCTGAATCGTTGGATCGCTGTCCACGAGGAATGGCGCAACGACCCGCAGTGGATCGAATCCAATTGGGAATCATGGGATTGGCTCTCGGGCCGGATGGTCGAGGTGACTTTGCCCAGTTGTGTTATCCAAGGGATCGCTAGCGGAATCGATAGCACGGGAGCACTCGTTGTCATCGATCGTTTCGGACGCAACGAATGCGTTATTTCAGGTACCGTACGCCCTATCGTTACCTAATGACATGTAGGGAGCCGATAGAGCAGCAACCAGTAGCCCTTGGGTT
>VGZN01000108.1 GCA_016872635.1 Planctomycetota bacterium
ATGCGAAATGAATGGCAAACGTCAATCGTTGTTGGGGACTATCTCTACGGATTTGACAACGTCGGTGCAGCGGGACCCGTGAGCCACTTCGCGTGCATCGAGGCCAAAACCGGCAAATCGGTTTGGCAGAAGTTGCGATTCGGCAAAGGGAACCTGGTTTATGCCGATAAGAAGTTTTGGTTGACGACGATCGATGGCGAACTGGTCATCGTTAGAGCGGATCCGAAGGGATTCCAAGAACTCTCTCGCGCATCGCTTGTCGGAAAAAATCGACAGGCTCTCACTATTGCGAATGGCTACGGCTATCTGCGGGACGACGCAGAAGTCCTGTGTATCGCATTGAAGAAATAAGGTTCCTCCCATACTGACGCCGATGATCCTTAATCAGGCAAGTATTGATTTCGCTTCGAGGCTTAATAGGAACTCATCGATCGAACCGTCAACGAATCCATCGTGACCTGCGATCGATGATCGCAGTAAACTTCCCGAACTGAATGACTCGTCCGTTGTGCACGTTTCAATGCTACCAGTAGAGCAGGATAGGTTTTCATCACTCGAACGGGAGTCTACGACATGAACGTAGCCTTTTCTTTGTATTTGATCGGTTGCTTATGCCTGGCAAATACAACTGCCCCTGACGAAGAGTTCTTCGAATCCAGAATCCGTCCCATTCTTCACGATCGATGTATCGGATGCCATGGTGCTGACGAACAGCACGGTGCACTTCGATTGGATTCCCGAGAAGCAATCCTCCATGGTGGAGAATCTGGGCCTGCCGCAATTCCAGGAAAACCAAGCGAAAGTCTCCTCATCAATGCGATCCGTCATGACAATGCGGAATTAAGGATGCCCCCTAATGACGCTGGGGGCAAATTGCCTGATGACGCGATTGACGATTTTACGGCATGGGTTCAATCGGGATTGGCGTGGCCTAAGGAATCCCTACCCAAGGGTACAAATGAGAGAGAAGTATTTGACATCCAAGCGAGGAAAGATCGGCTCCCATGGATTTGGGCTCCTCCTAAACAGCAACTCGTTCCTGAAAACACTGACCCACTTGTTGTTGGTGACATCGATCGCTTTATCGCTGATAAACTCCGCCAAAACGGCCTTGCATTCGCACCCCCCGCAGATGAACTCACCTGGTTGCGGCGATCCTACTTTGCAATCACTGGACTCCCTCCCACGCAGGAGCAGATCGATTCCTTTCTCAATGACGCGTCAGTAGATCGGAAGCAGCATGCTGTCGACGAGTTACTAGCATCGTCTCATTTCGGCGAACGGTGGGCTCGCCATTGGATGGATCTGATGAGGTATGCCGAGTCTCGCGGCCATGAGAGTGACTTCTCGATTGCAAATGCTTGGCAATACCGCGACTATTTGATTCGAGCCTTCAATGCGGATCTCCCATACGATCGTTTCGTCATGGAACATATCGCTGGTGACTTGGTCGACGCTCGGCAGAATGCTGAAACCGGTGCTAACGAATCGGTTATCGCCACCGGATGGGCTTTTCTCGGCGAAGAAGTTCATAGCCCCGTCGATATCCGTCAAGATGAATGCGAACGCGTGGACAACAAGATCGATGTACTGTCCAAATCGTTTCTCGGGTTAACGATTGCGTGCGCTCGTTGCCACGATCACAAATTCGATGCGATCTCGCAGCGCGACTACTATGCGCTCAGTGGTTTCATGCTCGGTTCTGCATTTCGACAGTCCCGTTTCGCCACTATGGTAGAGCACCGTCAAGCAACCGTAGACCTTGCGAGACTCCGTGAGAATACCCAGTCAATTTTAAAGAAAGTCCTTGCGGATTCACTTCAGTCTGGGACAAGCAACATCGCTGGCCGACTGATGGCTTCCTGCCGTGTTCTGTCCGGCGAGAATAGTCGGACCGTCGCACAGGGGACAGGAATCGAACCGACTGAACTTGATGCATGGATCGAGCAACTTGAAAAATCAAAAACAGATCCAACCAATCCGCTCCGTATCTTTCATGACTTGGCAATGCGTCTGAGTAAGTCAGACGGGTCAACTGTCCGAGCCGCAATCTCTACTTGGGAGACGCCATCAACGACTCAACCTTTGGGTCCCTTCGTTGTTGCTGATTTCACCCAGCCTACGGCGAGCGAATGGTGGAATAGTGACGGCCCCGGTTTTGGTGGTCGCCCAATGCTAGAAGGAGAGGCTGTTTTCGGGAGCCCGGAAAAACCAATCACTAGGATCATGCAATACTCCGCAGCAGTCAGGGATCCGTTTTGGAAGCCACTAGCTTTGACCGCTAGCACGGAAACCGACTCAGGGCGATTCGGCGCGGTGAATCGTGCGGGTAAGACATTGCTAACTCCTAAATGGACACTGAGATCAGGTAACGTCCATATCCTCGTTCGTGGAAAACTCCAATCCTGCGCCGTTGTCGATTCACACATCATGAACGAAGGCCCACTCCATGGCTCGTTGATTGCGCATTTGGATTCAGGAGAGCAACTGCGATGGTTGACTCACAACTTAACTCCTTATACCGGTCACCGAGTCCACCTTGAACTCTCTCCGCTCGGCGATAGCGACCTAGAAATACTTACGCTTGTCGACTCCCCGACAACCCCGAATTGGTTGCCACAGCGATCATGGATACCCGATACCGCCCCCGACAGTATCGCGGAATTATGTAATTTGTTCCAAGCAGACAGCGAACGAATCCTACAAGCTTGGAAATCCGATACGCGGAATATCGAACCCCGATTACTAGCGATCGCGAACTGGATGGTGCAGAACCCAAACCTTCTAAAGATAGATCCGGGAACGATTGTTCAAACCACCTCCGATTATTTTCGGGAACTGGATGTGATCTCGAAATCCTTACGCTGGGATTCGCCAACCGCCGTATCGCTAGCCGACATTTCAGGAGTTGATGAAAATGTATTGATTCGGGGAAAACCGACACGCCTCGGGGTAATCGTGAACCGAGGATTGCCAGAGGCCTTCGGGACGCCTCGTGTTACAACACGCCAGTCCAGTGGGCGTCTGGAACTCGCCCGGCAACTTGTTGACCCAACAAACCCTCTTGTTGCACGCGTGATGGTGAACCGTGTTTGGCACCACCTATTTGGTCGAGGGATCGTGCCTACAGTCGACAATTTCGGAGCTTTGGGAGATCGTCCGTCCCATCCGGAATTACTCGATCATCTTGCATGGGAATTCATGCACCAAGAAAACTGGTCCCTGAAGAGTTTGATTCGCAAGATTGTTTTATCTAAAACGTTTGCCCAATCCAGTCGTATCAACCCCGATGCTGACAACGTCGATCCGTTCAATGCACTTCTTCACCGGATGCCGATCCGTCGATTGGAGGGAGAAGCAATCCGAGATTCGTTGTTGGTACTATCGGGTCGATTGGATCCGAAGCCCTATGGCTCGCCTATTCCGGTATATCTGACCGAGTTCATCATTGGGCGAGGACGTCCCGATGTCAGCGGTCCGCTTGATGGCTCAGGAAGGCGTAGCATCTACATTGCAACTCGTCGCAATTTTCTGCCGACGATGATGCTGGCTTTCGATTTCCCAACACCTTTCAGTTCTATTGGGCGTCGTAATGTCACCAATGTTCCCGCTCAATCGCTAACAATGCTCAACGACCCTTTCGTGCGCGAGCAAGCTAATGTGCTGGCTGGTCGGCTCGCCAAGGAGCAACCCAACACCGATCCTCAAACACGGATCGAGTTGCTTTTCAAGGCTGCTTATTGTCGCAATCCAACCTCGGAAGAAGTCGACTTATCCTTGCAGACGATCGATTTACTACGAACGGAGTATGAGGGGGAACCCGACCAGATTGTCTGGACGGAGTTCTGCCATGCGATCTTCCTCGCGAATGAGTTTATCTACGTGAAATGACGTAATCGACCATGATTATGCCTTAGAGAGTGCAATAAGTATGTATCGAAGGACTATCCTGCAAAAAGCTGCGAACGGCTTTGGCGCGATGGCTATGGCTGCGCTGCTGAACCAATCCTCTCGAGGACGCGAGCTGGCCGATGGCAAAACACGAAATTTGCTCCATCCACAACAGGCAAAAAGCGTCATCTTTCTGTTCATGGAAGGAGCCGTGTCGCAGGTCGATAGTTTTGACTACAAGCCAATGCTGGCGAAGCATCATGGTGAGAATCCTCGACAAACCATCGGCAAAATCGAAAAAACGCAATTCGAGAACATCGGTACGGTATTAAAATCTCCGTGGGCTTTTCGCCAACGAGGTCAAAGCGGCCTCTGGGTTAGTGACTTATTCCCACAGATTGCTACTCAAGCCGACGACTTGTGTGTCATCAACTCTATGACTTCGTCGTTTCCTGAGCACACGAGCGCGAACTACTTGCTTCACAGTGGAGTCGGACTCCAAGGGCGACCCAGCATGGGTGCTTGGGTTTCCTATGGCCTCGGCAGTAGCAATGACAATCTTCCTGCATTCGTTGTCCTGAATGGTGGGCAGATTCCGTCCGGAGGCCTTGATTGTTTCGGGAATGGTTTCCTCCCAGCCGTACACCAAGGATCATTGCTCAATGCCATCGGCACGCCACTTGCAAACATCACCTCCAGCGAGAAATCACCCGAAAGACAACAACTGAAAAAACAACTCGTCGAGAGGCTTAATCGTCTTAGCCTTTCTGATTCCGGTGGCAATGACGCATTGGAAGGCGCCATCGCAAACGCCGAACTCGCTGCTCGCATGCAAGTCGCGGTACCCGAATTACTCGACATCTCGAATGAAACACAGCCTACCCAGTCGCTTTATGGATTGGATGCGGAATATCCGCACACGCGGGTCTACGGTCGCCAATGCCTGAGCGCTCGTCGAATGGTGGAACGGGGGGTGCGATTTATCGAACTTACCATCCCAATGGTGGACGGATATCAACGCTGGGACGCTCATGGCGGTCTTGTCAAAAACCATGGAGACAATGCCAAAGCGGTGGATCAGCCGATCGCAGGACTACTCCAGGATTTAAAACAACGCGGATTGTTGGAATCGACGCTTGTGATCTGGGCAGGTGAATTCGGTCGCACACCGTTTGCTCAAGGAGGCGATGGGCGCGACCATAACGAATTTGGTTTCAGTGTTTGGATGGCTGGCGGAGGAGTGCGTCCAGGAATTGCTTATGGCGCCACCGATGAATGGGGATATCGGGCTGTTGAAAAACCACTTGAGATCCATGATCTACATGCCACTGTGCTGCATCAACTCGGTATCGACCATACCAAATTGACGTACCGATCCGGTGGTCGGGATTATCGACTTACCGATGTCCGGGGCCGCGTGATTCGGGACATCCTCACCTAATCCAGAGCCTATGCAAACCGATCGAAGTGAAAAGCCAGCCATGCATCAATCCCGTATTCGAATCAAGTTGATCGCCTTACCCTTGGTAATGGCGTTTTTGAAATCGGACGCACTCTCCATCGCCATAGAACCTCCCCTGCATGCCATCACAGCGATCGACGTGCTGCTACTTCCAGATGCCGCAATGCTCCAGCTTGCCAAAGTAGCCAACGATCAACTCCGGGCGGTCTACCCGAAGGGATTCGCTCTCGATGCGACCCATCGTCCCCACATCACACTTCTGCAACGCTATGTCCGCACTAAGGACTTAAATGCCGTTTATAACGCCGTAAGCGAAGTGTTTGACCGCAAACGTCCCGCCGGTTGGGAATTGGAAGCAACAGGCTATTACTACCTCAATTTCGAAAATCATGGCCTAGCAGGAATCGTCATCCGCCCAACGCCCCAACTGGTGCAACTCCAACAAGAAGTGATCGACGCAGTGAAGCCATACACCGAGCCCGAGGGTAATGCAGAAGCCTATGTAACGTCCCCCGAGTTCCCGGACATCAACGAATCGACATTGCAGTACGTGGAGACTTTCATACCCGAACGAATTGGCAAGAACTATAATCCCCACGTTACCGTCGGCGTTGGACCTCTCGATTTTGTGGAAAAAATGAAGGCAGCGCCCTTTCAAAAAACCCAATTCAAAGTCATGGGTGCAGCAGTATTCCAACTGGGAGATAACGGCACCGCGCAAAAGCAATTATGGGCCTGGACGTTACCCAAGCTACCGTGAGGAACAGCGACAGGTGCCCTATAGCTCCAAACAACCTACGGCTTCTTCGCCACAGTGCGTTCGAATTTCCTGCGTAAAAGATCGTCAAACGAGTTAGGCGATGATCTCGTAGATGGGCTTGCCATGGTCGATATCGAGGCGTTTTCGGCCCGGTATTTCCAAGCGACGCGAGTCGAGGCCGAGCTGATGAAGGATTGTTGCATGAATATCCGTGACGTAGTGACGGTTTTCTACAGCATGGAATCCTATTTCATCCGTCGAACCATGCACCACACCTCGCTTCAAGCCCCCACCGGCCATCCAGACAGTAAATCCATAGATGTGGTGGTCGCGACCATCCGAACCTTGCGAACCAGGTGTGCGACCAAATTCGCTCGCGAAGACAACCAGTGTTTCGTCGAGCATACCTCGACGCTCGAGATCCTCCAGCAGACCGCCGATAGGCTGGTCCACAGCGAGTGCATTGCTCGAATGATTGGCCTTGAGCCCTCCATGCGCATCCCACGCTCCCGCACCACCTGCCCCGTGCTGGATTTGGATGAAACGCACACCACGCTCGACGAGTCTCCGCGCGGCAAGCATTTGCATGCCAAAGTCGCGGCAATGCGGCTTGTCGATCCCGTAGAGCGACTGCGTTTCAGAGGTTTCTTTGGAGAAGTCGACCGCTTCGGGAATGGACTGTTGCATGCGAAAAGCGAGTTCGTAGGAAGCGATCCGAGCCGCCATCTCGGGATCTTGAGGATACTCGATACCCCGCAATGCGTTGAGCCGACCGATCAGATCCTTACCGATCACCTGGGATTGGTTTGAAAAAGCACGCTCTGGTTGACTGTAGTCGAGTGGGTTTTTGGGATCGACTCGCAGCGGCACCGCGTCGTGAGATGGTCCAAGATAATGCCCGTCCCGCTTGTTCCAGTACTCTCGATTGCCGATCGATATGTATTGCGGCAGATTATCGTTCAACGAGCCTAGCCCATAATGCACCCAAGCGCCCAGATTCGGGAAGTCACCATCATTCTGATGACGCCCAGAGTGAAACTGCGCTTGGGCTCCATGGTTGCTATCCGTCGTCCACATCGAACGAACAATAGCTAATTTGTCGACGTGTCTCGCAACATTCGGAAACCAGTCACTGACTTCAATGCCGCTCTGCCCATGTTTTTGGAACTCGACTTGCAACGGATAAAGCAAATTTCGCTGATTCCCATTTCCATCGGGCACCACCAGTCGCTCTAACGCAAGTTTCTTGGGATCTTGAGCGTCGGCGAACGGAGTTTCCGCGATGGTCTTTCCTCCGTATTTGGTCAGCATCGGCTTAGGATCGAAGCTTTCCATATGACTTACGCCACCGTTCATAAACAGCCAGATCACACTCTTCGCTTTGGGAGAAAAATGCGGCTGGCCATTGGGTGGGCTCCAATTACCGTCACTTGCATAGCCATCTCGCTGCAACATGGCAGAGAGAGCTAAGCCGGTAAAACCCATCCCCACATCGGAAAGAAAAGTACGACGATGATTCATATTCATGACTTTCCAAAGGGTCATCGCAGGGTCACAAAATCATTGTGATTGATTAATGCCCACACCAAGTTCGACCTGGCGGATTTTTCGCTTTCGCCAGGAATACCCCTCCATGATGCTAACGCAACCATACTCACTGCCATCTCATCTTGGTTCGAATTCACCCCGATTACCAATCGGAATGCGGCGCGAATAAACGCAATTTCATCCGCGTTGTTCTCGGACAGTCGCCCAGCGATTTTCTCAGCAATTTCGAGGGTGAGATTGCTATTCGAAAGAGCTAGGGCTTGCTGAGGGACAATGCTCTGTTCGCGTCGATAACAATCTTTGACAAGTGCTTCATCAAAGGTTGTCAGGAACAAATTCCGTTCGTTGTTGGAGTGGAAAAAATAGAGGCTACGACGTTGCGATGCTGATTGCTCAGCAAGGGGGACAGAGGGTCCCCCCATCGTTGGATCGAGTGTCCCTGCCAGTGACAAGAGCGAATCGCGAACCACTTGGGATTCGATGCGAATCGGTACGCGTCTCCACCAGAGTTTGTTTTCAGGATCCTTCGCAAAAGCGGCATCGCCACCTGCTACTGACGAACTCATCCGATACGCCGCGGACCTCACGATGAGAGAATGCAAATGCTTCATGCTCCAACCGCTCTCGATCAATTCACTCGCTAACCAATCGAGAAGTTCAGGTTGCGAGGGAGGAATACCTTTTCGTCCGAAATCGAATACGGTAGGAACAAGAGGCTGCCCCATATGTCGGGCCCAGATGTGGTTTACCGCCACGCGAGCTGTGAGTGGATTCCTGCGGTCGGTGATCCAACTCGCAAGCGCCGTACGCCTCCCTGTACTTTGAGCATGGAACTTGACTTCCGGATCGTCTTTGCCCGAGTCCAAAAAGCGTGTCGGCGTCCACATGGCACCGCTGAATTTGACGTATTGATCCGAAGCTGCGACCTCTGTTTCCGAGGCCACGATCGCTTTTTCCAGCGATTCACGGGCGTCCTTGAGTGACTTCTCCGAGGCCTCCTTGGTGTCAGACTTGGAGTTGATCAATGCGAGTTCTGCTTTGGCGACACTTTGCCGTGACTTTGCGACGGCAACGAACCGCTCGGCGCGGATGGCAGCAGCAATCTTCTCCTGTCGCATCGTGTCCTGCGGGTCCCACTCGGAACGCTGTGCTTCAGCGCGACGTTCGACTGCTTGCACTTCCGCTTGAACCACGGCAAGCGTTGCTTCGGCGATCGTTTGCTCCGCTCGAGCTTGACGGACAGCCAACTCTGCGGTCCCCATGGATAGTGGCGCATTCCCGTTCGATGCATCCGGTTGGCGAAGTGCTACCGCGGGATCGAGTGAGTCGATTGAAACCTCGTGCAGGACAGCCAATGCGTCAAAGGTGATCACCTGCAATGCACCATCACGACGAGCGAGAGTCGACTCCCACGCAATTTGCAACTCGCCATTCAATGATGCATTGATCAGCGATTCTCGGACCTGCAATCGCAAAGTGTATTCCTGATTGAGCTGGATCGGTGTCCCTCGAACCGCGCTACCGCCGGGGTACTGCCACTCGCCGCCGCGATGAAAAGACGCCTGAATTTTGGAACCCGCAGCGTACGCGCTGGCATACACCATCTGTTCGCTATCCGAAGCAGCAAAAGGTTGTGTTGGGTCTTCTTGACTAGCATCAAACGCCAATCCCACGCTTCGCCATTGGCTACCTCCGAGAATCGTAAAACGCAGGGTCGCATCGAAATCTCTGGGGACGTTTCCGATGATTCTCAGTGCAGACCGCGTAGGACCGTCTTTTTTCTGGGCTAGACCGTTGGGCTCATGCACCCACTCGCCGCCAAATAACTTCCATCGTGTCGTATCCAGTGTCTGGAACGAATCCGAGAATTTAGGACTTTTTTCGGGAACGGTGTTCACCACTTGGTCCACCGACTGGGAAGCCTCTTCCTTTTCTTTGCGGAATTTCTCCAATACATCGATAGCCGAGATCAATTTTTCCTGGGACTTTTTCAAGTCCGATTCAGCGGCTTCTACCCTTTTCTTCGAAGCCGCCACATGGGCATCTAATATCCCGGCCCGTCGCTCCGGTTGCCACGCGTCGGACGGTAGTGAAACCGGCTCAATTTTGATCTCATCGAAAGCCAGGATTGCCGGTACCCCCGGAGTCATTATTTTTGACTTGTCCGGGTTCCGTTCATCGCCACGAACATAGAGATAAGTCGGTTCTTCCAGCAGCCCATCAAACGCTCGGGGTATTCCATCACGTGTTAAATCAACTTCCCCCGGCACCATATCCAATCGTACATGATACGGCTCGAAAAAAGCTCGAAGTCGATAGTAATCCGTTTGACCGATCGGATCGTACTTGTGGTCGTGGCATCGCGAACAATTCATCGTCAAACCGAGGAATCCCTTGCTGACATGCTCGACTGTTTCCTCCATCCACTGGGGGCGGTTAAAGAGCCAGTAGTTTCGCGCGAGGTAACCGGTCGCTCGGAGTCTGCCGAGATCGCTCGGATGCGACTCATCCGCTGCGAGCATCAACCGCACCATTTCATCGTAGGGTAGGTCTGCATTGAGCGATTCGACGATCCAATCTCGCCAATGCCAAATATGCTTTTGGCTATTACGCAATTGATCTCCCAACCCCCACCAATCACTGTATCGCCAGATGTCCATCCAATGCCTGGCCCAGCGTTCTCCATGTCTCGGATCGTCTAGCAGTCGCTTCACCGTTTGCTCATACCAATCTGGCGATGTATCTGCTTCGACTGCAGCGATTTCGTCGAGCGTCGGCGGGATACCTAGCAGATCGAGATACAACCGTCGCAACAGTACAATTCGCGGAGCCTCCGGTTGCGGCTTGATCCCATGCTTCTCTTGTCGATGTTGCAGGAGTGCGTCGATCGGACTCAAGCCCCGATCTGATTTTGCTTCGGGAAGTGATGGCCTGACGATGGGTTGAAATGCCCAATGCTTGGCAGGATCCGCTTCTGGCTGTTCGTCGTCCGGTCCCTTTGCTCCCGCTGCGATCCAGTTTCGGAGTAAAGCGACTTGCGCACCGGTCAGCGGTTCCCCTTCCGGTGGCATCCGTACCCCCTCTTCGGTCGACGTGACTCGTTCAATCAGTCGACTTCCATTCATATCGAAAGGCTCGATCGCTTTGCCAGAATCCCCTCCCTGAACCGCCAATTCCGCAGTGTCGAGCCTGAATCCCGATTCCTGCTTGAGGGCTCCATGACAAGCGAAACAACGATCTCGCAGAATCGGCTTGATTTGCTGCAGATAATCGACCGACTCCTCGGCGGATACGAAAGATGGAAGAGACGAATATAAGAACCAGGAACCAATGAGGGTGAACCAACGCAGCGTTCGAGGCCAAGTACTGCACCTGAATGCATCGACCCAATTTCTAGAACTGCACTCAGCACCAGCCATCATCTTCCCTTCCAGCGGTAATTCAGGTGGTCGGAGCGTGTTTTAATCGCAGTTGATTTCATCACGCGAAACGCACCTTCATCCTTCCCCAATCGCTTGCTTATCATCCCATACCTAGTTTGCTATTTTCCTCTTCGGGATGAACGCTCCGCAAGAAACAGCAAGCACTAGGGGAGAATTGTCAACTCCCCATTATATCCCATCGGAGGAGTTTAGGTGGTCATTCTCACTCGATCATCCAACGTGGCGATCGAGATCCCCCTTGGGATATTTTTTGCCCGTCGATGAGGCTTTGCCATCTTGCCAGGGAGTCGTAGAAAGGTACCTCGGAAGTTTTTAGCAGTTGGCAGGCGGATACAATTGACAGAGCCTTCTACCTTTTTTTTTGAGGTGCCATTCGTGACTCTCCAGAAACCTAAGAAACGCACTATGATGATTTACTCAGGAACTGTGATCGGACTCGCATTAGCCGGCGTATTTGGTTGGAATTTGATCGCCCGAGGGGCGTACGAGTCAGCGGAATACAAAGTCATCGAATCGGAAGGCAAGTTCGAGATCCGCGAGTACCCTGACTTGATGCTAGCCGCAACGACAACCAACTTGGATTCCCAAGGTCGCGATGGCAGTTTCATGAAGTTGTTCCGCTACATCAGTGGCGCTAACGAAAACAAACAAAAGATCTCCATGACCAACCCAGTGTTCATGGATGGT
>VGZN01000109.1 GCA_016872635.1 Planctomycetota bacterium
TTGTAGAGTTTCCGGAATCTCGATAAAATGGCGGAACTGGAGTTGACGGTCCCCCTAGGGGTTGGGCATACTCTTTCCCCGAGCTATGGATGGCTCGGCGCTGGACGCGGACGGACCCAATTCTGCACCCAATCCAGCAAACCTACTTCCCGTAAACCTGCACAAAAGTTCCGTTGCAGTCTCTCAAGGTTGCCTCGGTTTTTGGCAGCGAGAATGTTGACTAAAGCCACAGGGTTTGGCGTGTAGAGGATTTTGTTTCCCGTCGGGTTGGTTTCCCAACGTGCTACGGGAGCGGGGTGTCCTCTTGAGGCCAAGTTGTAGCAATCGACTGCTCCCGAAAAAAATGGCAACTGGTTAGCAACTCAAGGGTATAATCCCCCGATCGTGAGTTTGCGGTTGCAGTACCGCAGAGCAACGCTGGTGGGGGCTTGGGACGACGCGAACTGATATCAAATCGCAAATTCGCAGTAAACCCAAATTTTAGGAGACCACGTGGTAATCCACTTCGACAACGCTACCAAAGATCGCGTTCGCCTTGCGGTCAATATTGTCGATGTCGTCGGCAGCTATCTGGAGTTGCGAAGGCAGGGTCGTGGTTTCGTAGCTCGTTGCCCTTGGCACGATGATCGGCATCCGAGCATGCAGGTCAATCCAGACCGCCAGAGTTGGAAATGCTGGGTATGTGATCTGGGTGGTGATGTTTTTAGTTTTGTCATGCAGAAGGAAGGGGTGACATTTCCTGAAGCTCTCCGCATGTTAGCGGATCGTGCTGGGATCACGCTCGAAGAGCGCAAGGGGCGAGGGAATTGGGATTCAGGTGAGGACAAGCGTGGTCTGTATCAGGCGATGCAATGGGCGGTGGCCGAG
The DNA here is from genome assembly GCA_016872635.1 of Planctomycetota bacterium. GTDB lineage: Bacteria > Planctomycetota > Planctomycetia > Pirellulales > Pirellulaceae > JBKCUI01. The sequence goes on from VGZN01000109.1 coordinate 868, forward strand.
TACCATCGAAGCTTTGTCGAGTCGCCCGAGGCTGCGGTTGCCCGCGACTATATTCGTGAGCGCGGCATCGAGCCAAGCATGATTGAAAAGTTTCAGCTCGGATTTGCTCCCGAGTCATGGTCTTGGCTACTCGATCGCGGAGCGAGGGCCGGTCAATCGGTTGAGCATTTGGAGTCCGTGGGGCTTGCGGCACGCAGCGAACGAGGAACGCGATTCGACCGATTCCGGGGGCGTGTCCTTTTCCCGATCAATGATCCTCAGGGGCGTCCGGTTGCGGTTGGCGGGCGGATTTTGCCGGGGGCGACCGAAGGTGCGAAGTACATCAATTGCAACGAGACGAGGCTGTATCACAAAAATCAGACTCTCTACGCATTGGATCACGCTCGGGACACGATGAGCCGAACGAGGCAGGCGATCGTGATGGAGGGTTATACCGACGTCATTATGGCCTTTCAGCATGGGATTACGAACACCGTTGCATGTTGCGGTACTGCGCTCGGGGAAAACCATATCAAGTTACTAAAGCGATATTGCGATTCTGTGGTGCTGCTTCTCGATGGAGATGAAGCGGGTCAGCGGCGCACTGGTGAGATTCTAGAGTTGTTCATTGCAGCGCAGATGGATTTGCGAATCCTCACGCTTCCGGATGGTTTGGATCCGTGTGATTATTTGCTCCGGTTTGGTGGCGATAAATTGAAGGGGTTGATTTCGGGTGCCATCGATGCGTTGGAGCACAAGATTCGAACGGTGTGCAAAGGCTTTGATCCGCTGCTGGACACGCATCGCGCCAACGTTGCGCTCGAAGACATCCTTTCTTCTTTAGCGCGAGTATCCCAGCAGGGGTTGCTTGAGAATGACGGGGCTCGGCTACGTCAGGACCAGATCCTGGTTCGGCTGGGGCGGCAATTCGGGATTGAGCAAACGGAAATTCGGCTGAGGCTGGATGCAATTCGCCAGCGAGCCAAGCAGATCGAGCAATTCCGAAAGCAAGCGAACCAAGGTTCCGAAGCGACGAAGGCTGCGGCTGGGAACGCTGGTTCAGAGTCCGCGTTTCAAAGCATGCAGCGAGGTTCTCTCGAGAACGGGGGTGTACCCGCGACAGCGGTGTCCAGCATTGCCTCGGTAGAGTATCGATACAGCGAGTTGCTCCCGATCGAGTGTGAATTGCTCGAGATATTAGTGCTTCACCCCGAGTTGATCTCGTTCGCGATTGAACGATTCCCGGTCGACAATCTCCAGAGTTCGACGGCGAAGCATGTATTTCAGCTCTACCTGGATTTAGAGTTGGATGGCCATCCGCTTGATTTTCCGAGTGTGATGTCAGCCACCGAGGAGCCACGACTCAAAAGTCTGTTGGTCAGTTTGGAAACTCACGCTGCTAAGAAGTCAGCGAAGTCCACCATGACTGCAGAAGAACGATTACATTCCTTGTGCGAGCATTTGGGAACTCAGGAAGATGTCGCCCATCATCGCTCGCGGCTTCGAACGCTCGAGAAGAAAGATCTCGATCCGAAATCGGAGTTAGAACTGCTTCAGAGCGTTCTGCAGGATGCCAAGATCCGTCACGGGATTATCCGAATGGAAGAATGATTTTTCGAGTTGTTGACCCAGCGGTAACGCATTGGATGTGAGTACCGTCAACACTCATCGCACCGTTGTCAAAAGGAGTTGAACACGTGGAAATGCAATCTCTCGATCTGCAGCAATTGGTTTCACTGGGCCGTGAGCAAGGCTATGTGACGTACGAGCAGGTCAGCGGCTATTTGCCTGATGAAGCCAACACCGCCGAGCAATTGGACGAGATGCTCGTGGCGCTCGAGCAAGCTGGCGTCGAAATCATCGATCAAGCGGATCTTGCTCAGGCCCCCAATCTCCGGATCTATCGCGGTGGCGACTCCGATGCCTCGATGGATGATTCGGAAAGTACGTTGGAGACCGCTTCGATGCCCCTTACCACCAGTGAGAACAGCAGGCTCACTAACGACCCGATACGGCTGTATTTGAGCCAAATGTGCGAGATTCCCTTGCTGAGCCGCGAGCAAGAGATTTCCTTAGCGAAAAAAATTGAAATCACCCGTCGGAAGTTCCGTCGAGCCGTTCTCGGAAATGATTTCGCACTACGGCATACCGTCGAGATTCTTCGCAAGGTTGCAGCAGGTATATTGCCTTTCGATCGCACGATCAAGGTTTCGTTGACGGAGCGATTGACCAAGGAGCAAGTCAGCGCGCGGATGCCGCACAATCTGAGAACGCTCGATATGCTCATGGATGAGAATCGTCGCGATTTCCAGAGCATCGTGCGCAAGAGTACCTCCGAAGCAGACCGCAATGAAGCTCGACGAAGCTATCAGCGGCGGCGATTGAAGTCGCTCGTTCTCGTTGAAGAATTGTCGCTTCGGTCGCGTCGTGTTATTCCCTTGATGCGGCAGCTGGAGCAGTACTCGCAGCGCGTGGATTTCCTGCAAGCCCGCATTGGATACTTGCAGCAAACGCAGTCCAATCCGACAGAGCTGAATCGATTTCGTTCGGAATTACGGCATTTGATCATGACGACGCAGGAGAGCCCCCGTTCTCTTCGAGCACGCGTTGAAGAGTTTCGGCGAAATTTCAAGGAGTACGAAGCGGTCAAACGGCAGCTCTCGAGCGGTAATCTGCGTTTAGTTGTTTCCATCGCAAAGAAGTATCGCAATCGAGGTCTGAGCTTCTTGGATCTCATTCAAGAAGGGAACACGGGACTCATGCGAGCGGTCGATAAATACGAGTACCGACGTGGGTTCAAATTTTCTACATATGCGACGTGGTGGATTCGCCAAGCGATAACACGCGCGATCGCCGATCAAGCACGCACGATACGTATTCCGGTGCACATGATCGATGTTCTCTCGAAGTTGCGAAACATCCAGAAACGATTAACACAGCAGCTTCGCCGAGAGCCGAGCGTTCATGAAATCGCAGAGGTTGCGGAGATCAACGTCGAGGAAGTGCAACGTGTTCTCGATATCGGGCGTCATCCCATTAGTTTGGATCGTCCGGTGGGCGAAGGGGAAGACAACGCGTTCGGCGAATTTATCGAAGATCCGTCGAGTGATAATCCTATTCGAAATGCTGGGAATGGGGTGCTGCGGGATCGGATCGATTCCCTCCTGAAGACATTGACCTATCGCGAGCGTGAAATCATCCGGCTTCGCTACGGTCTGACCGATGGTTACTCCTACACGTTGGAAGAGGTAGGGCGGATCTTCAAGGTTACTCGCGAACGGGTACGTCAAATCGAAGCCAAAGCGGTTGCAAAACTCCAGAATCCTGTTCGAGCAAAAATGCTCGAAGGGTTCCTCAAGCAGGCAGCATAAGCTTTGGGGATAGAGCATGGCCGGCTATCGGTGGATAGCTGGCGTTTCCGACGATAGCAGCATCTTCCGTTGTGTCGCCGGGAAGCGTATCTTATGAGTTAAGAACCGGTTGCTGTTTCGGCGACCGGTTTTTCGATGAGTAGCTATCGGCTCCGTGCACCTTGATCCGACCTGTGGATTTGAAATGACTGACGTACCGTTCCGAGTGGAGTTTGCCCCCCGCGTTCACCGGCTTCCGCCATACTTGTTTGGACGGATAAATGGCCTTCTGTACCAGAAGCGTCGCGCGGGTCAGGATGTAATCGACCTGGGGATGGGGAACCCATCGGATCCTCCTGATCCGATGGTGATCGAAAAACTTTCCGAGGCCGCCCATGATGTTCGAAACCACGGGTATTCCAAGAGTAATGGGATATTAAATCTTCGCCGCGAGTTGACCAGCAAGTACTTGCGCAAGTACGGCGTGCGACTGGATCCCGAAACGGAAACAATTACGTGCTTGGGCTCGAAAGAAGGTTTCTCGCACATGTTGTTAGCGCTGATGGGAGCCGGTGACACGGCGATCATTCCAGCGCCATTCTTTCCAGTACACATGTATGGAGTGGTCTTGGCCTCGGGGAATGTCGTGTCGCTCGATGTAGCCAACACCGAGAAGTACTTGTCGAACATCGCATACACCTGCGAGCATTTTTATCCACGACCGAAGTTACTGATCATCAATTATCCGCACAACCCATCGACAGTGACGGTGGAACCGGAGTTCTTTGTTGACGTGGTGAAGTTGGCCAAGCGTTATGGATTGATGGTCATCAGCGACTTTGCATATGCTGATGTTGCATACGATGGATATGTCCCACCATCGTTTTTGTCCGCGCCGGGAGCCAAGGATGTAGGGGTCGAGTTTACGACCATGAGCAAAGGGTACAACATGGCCGGCTGGCGTATTGGGTTCTGCTCCGGTAATTCCGAAATGATCCGCGGGCTAGCGACCATCAAGGGTTACTACGATTACGGGATGTTTCAAGCAATCCAGATTGCAGCGATTGTCGCTTTGCGTGACACCGAAGCGACTGTGGAAAAACAGAGTTTGATCTATCAAGGTCGGCGCGATGTATTGATCGAAGGGTTGCATCGTTTGGGTTGGGTGGCCGCAGTGCCGCGTGCAGGAATGTTCGTTTGGGCGAAAATTCCTGAGCCATGGGCGTCGCAGATGAACTCAATCGATTTTGCGATGCATCTATTGGAACAAGGAAACGTGGCGGTTAGTCCTGGCGGAGGATTTGGTCCTGCGGGTGAAGGCTTCCTACGCATGTCCTTGGTCGAGAATGAAGCTCGATTGCGACAAGCCGTTCGGCAGATCGCAGCGTGCCTTGACAAAAAATCCGCCCCGCAGATTCAGTCCGTCTAGCAAGTGACCGTCGTGTAGCATGAAAACCAAAGTTCAGATTTCGTTGGATTTGACCAATCTCGATGGGGCGTTGGCAACGGCCGAACAAGCCATGAAAGTTGGTGTCGATTGGCTCGAGGCTGGCACGCCATTGATCTTAGCGGAGGGATTGCGAGCGATTCGTGGATTGCGTGAACGCTTCCTGAATACCCCTCTCATCGCTGATTTGAAAACTATGGATGGAGGCTATTTGGAAGCGGAGATGATGGCGAAAGCGGGTGCGACGCATGTCGTCGTCATGGCCCGTGCTCATGAAGAGACGATCAAATGCGTCGTCAAAGCTGGGCGGGACTACGGAATCGGAGTCATGGGCGATAATTTGGGCTATATCTCGATGGTTGACGGTGCTAAACGGCTAGAGGATCTCGGTTGCGGTTACATCATCCACCATATCGGTTATGACGAACGCAGAGGAATTGCTGCTGCAGGCAAACGACCTCCCAATCCTTTGGATGAGCTTCGGCAGATCGTGGATGCCGTGTCTGTTCCCGTTCAGGCGGTTGGTGGACTATCGCTCGAGCAAGCGATCAGTACTCCGAGTTATGGGGCTCCATTGGTTGTGATCGGTGCTCCTCTGGTAATCGATAGCGATCGATTCGCCCAGGCCTCCAACGACCCTATGGCTGTTCTCAAGCGAATCTGCGACGAGGTTCATGCCTATGGAGATGTGCCGGTGAAGTGCGAGTCCTAGGGCTTGATAGGTGGCAAGTGCTCGTTTTGCGATCCCACGCGAGCCTGCACAACAGCATTCGTACGAGTTACCGCAGTACTTCCATGAGATTGCTGCAATCGTCGGTCCATACAACAAGCCGCGACTGATTCTTCGGGTTCTGTTTCTTAGCGATAGGGCTGAGAGTATCTGTGACGGTTGGGTCTCGAGTCAGAATCGCCCATGTGGAGTCTTGTTCGTTATCCGTCATTCCCTTGTTCTCGATGACGACCAGTTCCATACCCGCTCGATGCGCGAGTCCTGCGACGATCGGTCGAAGGTCGAAGTAAAGGTTGGATATGTGGATCGCCAAGGCGCCTCGGTCATTAAGGTGTCGCCGGTAAGTGTCGATCGCCTCGCTGGTGAGCAAGTGAACGGGGATGGCATCGCCACTGAAAGCATCTAAGACCAAGCAGTCGAAATCTTGGTCTGGTTCTCGCTCCAGGAGAAGTCTCGCATCGCCGACGAGGGTATCTACCTGCGCGGTGCATCGCGGTAGATACTGAAAGTACCGATTCGCCAAATCGATAACATCGGGATTAATTTCGTAAAACCGAAATTTATCTCCTGGTCGTCCATAGGTTGCGATTGTCCCAGCCCCCAGGCCCACCACACCAATCTTGCGACCCGTGGTTGTCATGGATAGGAGCAGACGTCCGACACCAGAATTGTGTGAATAGTAGGTGGTTGGGGTTGTGTTAAGTTCGGACTTGAGGAATTGGCTACCGTGAACGATTCGTCCATGAACCAAGTTGCGGATGGGTTCGTGTGTTTGGGGATCGGTTGTCTCCACCACCGAGAGTATTCCAAAAAAGTTCCTTGTCTCCTGCAGTGTGCCCGGACGATGGCTCGACCAGGATACCGTTATAGCGGTGACGAAAATCGCGGATGTCACCATCGCCAATCGCATCGGAAGTGTGAATCGCGATTTCCAGGATTGCGACTCATCCAAATAGGTCCAGGCGAAAACCGCGACGACACTCAGCAGGCCGATTTGCCATTCGAGGAAAGTGTGAAAGAGGTTCGGCGCAATGATGCCGACCAGTATTCCGCCAAAAGCACCACCTGCGGCGATGGTGATGTAAAACCGTGTAAGCTCATGGTGGGCCGGGCGACGTTGGTACAGTTCGCCGTGACAAACCATGCATGAAAAGAAAAGTCCGGAGAAATAAGCAGCTACTTCGATCCACAACTCGACTTCGAAATGAAGCCCCTTCATCGCAAATAGAGCGATAAAGCTGATGCATGCCAGCATGATGTACGGGCGACGTTGGTACCAGCGTTCGTGCTCAAACGCGAGGATAAATGTGACGAGGTAGATCGCAAGAGGTAGAACCCAGAGGAAAGGTACCACCGCGGTATCCATGCAGACTTGATTGGTGGTTGCTAAGAGGAGGACCGAAGCAATGGCAGCTAGTACGAACCAACCCGCTTGGATGGGTAACAGGGTTCGGGAATTGGAGTGAGGGGCAGCCTTGGCGGATACTCCGTCAGCCACTCTGCGTTCACTGCGTGAAACCAAGCAGGAGGTTGCCCCGCATAGTATTGCATAGAGGATAAATGAGGCAGACCATAAAAAGGATTGCTTGTATGAGGATAAGTTAGGTTCCACCAAAAAAGGAAATGAGAGTAACGCCAGCAGCGAGCCTAAATTCGAGAGGGAATAAAGTCGATAGGGTTGTTCGATACAGCGAGATTGGCCCAGCCAGGATTGCAATAGAGGGCCTGTCGAGGAAAGCATGAAATAGGGCGCACCTACCTTGGCGAGCAGAAGTAAAATGATTGAGAGGCTTGGTGATTCATCGCCCGTGGGTTTCCAGGAAGTATCGGGAGCAATGGGGAGTGTGCAAGCAGCGGCCATCAGCAGCACCGCGTGGATGGAAGCTTGGGCACGAAGCCCAAACAGGCTGGAGAGGATATGCGCGTAGGCGTATCCTCCGAAGAGGAGTAGTTGGAAAACCAGCATGCAAGTCGTCCACACTCCGGGGCTACCGCCGAACCAAGGCAAAATGTATTTGCCCATGATCGGTTGGACTTGGAAGAGCAAGAAGGCACCGAGAAAAATCGTGCATGCAACAATGGCAATTCGAAGGCTGTGGATGTCGGACCTGGAGGCGATTTGGTTGGTGGAGGATTGAGGATTCATCATGGTCCTTGTAGCGACGAGCACGCAGATACGTTACGTTGGCTGGAAACGGTACCACCTCGGAAGAGATGTGCCCAAATAGGTAACGTACGATGATTCGCATTTTTTTCCGACCGGGGAAGATCTAACGGTTATGTCGGATGTTCCTTCAGCCCCGGTTCGCCTTGTGTTTTTTCCCTTAGGCCTTCGGGGGCTCCAGGTTGAGCCACAGATGGAATAGTGTGAAGCGGCTGATAGTCTTTCCGGAACTTGTAACGATTGAGATGCACGAACAATGTGGTTTTTTTCCGTAATTCGATTTCCAATCGCAAGAGCCTTTGTTCGAGATGAACGTGCAAGCGGCAAGCGGAGTTTCCCTCGTCGTTCGATCTTAATGGCAACTTACGTGGTGGGACTTACTCTTTGCGGCTTATTATCGGCAAGGTTGTCGGGAGAAGAGGTTACCGAAGGTGCTTATGGCACGGGCCTTGGAGCGGAGCAGCAACAAGCCAACGGCGAGACACGCGGTCCCAATATCGTTGTATTCTTGATTGACGACATGGGTATTATGGATACGTCAGTCCCCTTCTTACTGGATGGAGACGGACATCCCGTTCGCTATCCGCTCAATGATAAGTACCGAACTCCTGCGATGGAGCGGATGGCGGCACAGGGGATTCGGTTTAGTCAGTTTTATGCGATGAGCGTCTGTTCCCCTTCGCGGATATCGATCATGACGGGACAGAATGCTGCGCGGCATCGAACGACGAATTGGATTAATCCCGATGCCAACAACGCTGGTCCCAATGGTCCCGCTACATGGAACTGGCGAGGGTTGTCTCGTAGTAGTTTGACCCTTGCCAGAATTCTTCAATCGAATGGATATCGTACCATTCATGTAGGCAAAGGGCATTTTGGGCCGAGGGGAACGGAGGGAGAGGATCCCTTGAACTTGGGGTTTGATATCAACGTGGGTGGCTCGTCGATTGGACAACCGGGAAGTTACTTTGGCACGAAAAACTATGGAGCAAGCGGACCCAAACCGACGCATGCCGTTCCCGGGCTGGATAGCTATTTTGGAACCGAAGTGTTTTTAACAGAGGCGCTGACCCTGGAAGCAAAACGTCATGTTGCGGAGGCGGTGCGGGAAAACAAGAGGTTCTTCTTGAATGTCTGTCATTATGCAGTGCATGCTCCATTCCAACAGGATCCTCGATATACCAGCGAGGGAGTTTGGCCCAGCAAGGATGCTGCAGCGTTTGCATCGTTGGTCGAGGGGATCGATAAGTCGCTTGGGGATATGCTCGACTACCTCGACGAGTTGGGAGTGGCCGAGGAAACGCTAGTGTTCTTCATGGGGGATAACGGTTCCGATGCGCCGCTCGGTGGTGCTCATGAGGTTGCGAGTTCTGCTCCGTTACGGGGGAGAAAAGGCTCGCATTACGAAGGTGGGATGCGTGTCCCTTTGATTGCAGCGTGGGCGAAGCCGACGGGGGGGAATGCGTGGCAGCGCAGTCAGCCGATCGCCAAGGGGGCAATTCAATCTCAGGTATCCGCGATTTACGATATCTTTCCAACGATTCTTGAAATAGCGGGAATCACGCGACCGAAGGAGCATGTGCTCGACGGGCAGTCGTTATCGACGTTAATGCGAGGCGAATACGACCCTGACCATCGATCTGATTTTCTGATGCATTATCCCCATTCGCCACATCGGAGCGATTACTTCACAGTGTATCGGCAGGGGGATTGGAAGTTGATTTACCATTACCTACCTAATCGAAAGGATGGAATGGCTCGCTACCAACTCTTTGATTTGAATAAGGATCCGTTCGAGCAAAACGATTTGGCGATCGAGGAGATGGACAAGGTGCGTTCGATGATAGGTTTTATGAAAAGAAGATTAGACGACGAATCGGCCTTGCTACCGATGGAGCGAGCGAGTGGCGAACTGCTGGTTCCGCAGTATCCAGACGAGTAAATGGCAACTGGTTGGTCGCCCTAGAGACCACTAAGAATCGCAAAGTGCGCGGCTGGGATTAGGTTCTTTCAGCAGGTCGCTAATCGTCGTTCCACCGAGGGACTTTTCCATGTGTTGGATGCTGTCGTCCAATCGGGTATGCAAAGAGCAAAGACGTTTGCCGTGAGACTTGATGCCTAACGGGCAGTAATCGATTCGTTTGATAGGATCCACCGCATTGATCACGTCGAGGACCGTTAGAACTTCGGCGGAATGGGTTAAGGTAACGCCACCGCCGATCCCGCGTTGGAGCGTTACGATTTCCTTGCGTTGCAATTCTTGAAGGATCTTGGATAGATAGGCGAGAGGAACTTTGGTCTTCTCGGCGATAACAGAAGTCTTTTGCGGTGTGCCTTCGTTAAGGACAAGATGAGCCACCGCACGCAGTGCGTACTCGACGGTCTGTGAAAACATAGATGGGAGGGTGTGTGTGGATCCGGTGCGTGCAAAAGATTGTGAGGTTTAGCTTACCGGAACAAATTTGGACGGGGGAGAGGGGCGTCCGAAGTAATAGCCTTGTGCAAGGGTAAAGCCTAACTGAGCACACACATTTGCTTCGGCTTCGGTCTCGATCCCCTCCGCAAGGGCTTTTACCCCGAGGTCGAGAACGATCTGAACGAGTGAGCGAAGGACTTTCAACCTCTCTAGGGGAGCTTTGTCAATGTCTCGAATGAGGCCCATGTCAAATTTGAGAACATCGGGAGGAGCGCTACAAAGTTCGGCGAGACGATTCTGCCCGGCACCGAAGTCATCGTAGGCGATTTGGATCGAGAGTGCCCGCAATTCCTTTCGGAGTTCGAACATCTCTTGGGGCTGAGTAATTGCTGCTTCGTGAATTTCGAGGGTGATTGGAATATTAGGTGCCAATTCCCGGACCTGGACCATCGAATCGATGAGGCCGGTGCGAGAGAGTTCAAGCGGGTGAGTATTGACGTAGAGTGCCGCGGGTTGTGGGAGGGACAATCCTTCGCGGATACCTTCCCAGCGGAGCATTTGGCTCAGTTCCACTTCCATGCTCAGTTTTGACGCGGCACCGAAAAGTGCGGCGGACGTTTCCAGGCCGTACATGCGGCTTCGGGCTAGGATTTCGTAGCCGAGCGTTTTGGTATCGGAGAGCCGAATAATCGGCTGGAAGAACGGTGTTACCAGTCGCTTCTCCATCAACCGATCGAATTGCACCAACGCGAGAGCTTGATCGCACAAATCTTCGCAGACGGTATTGATGGCCGAGGCGTGCGAATCTTTTTTGAGGCGGAAGGT
>VGZN01000110.1 GCA_016872635.1 Planctomycetota bacterium
TGATTACGAGCGGGATGGCTCACGCGATTACGAAGAGCCCATCACCGGCTTCATCGAAGTCGATGATTCCGATTCAGATGAGCAGGATCTCCGCGGTTCTGACGCGACAGGCGAAGACGGCGAAAACGATCGTGGACGACGACCCCGTCGACGGCGACGTCGTGGTGGGAAAGATCGCGATCGATCCGAAGGAAGCAGCGAGCGGTCGAAGTCTCGAGTGGGTTCCTCATCTGCTGAGAGTGCTCGCGAGGCCAACCGTAATGAAGGGGATGAAGAAGCCGAGGAAGGGATCCGGCACAGCAAGATTCCGTCTTGGTTGGAGACCATCACTTCCATCGTTGATTCCAATATCGAAAACCATCAGCGGTCGCAAAACACCGGTCGTGGTGGCCCGCGAGGCCGCGGTCGAAGATAACTCGCGAGGCCGCGGTCGAAGATAATCGCCGCCGCTCGAAAATATCTCTCCACCGACCTGCTAAGTTCGTTAGGGCGGTCCGTAGAAAATGGTGGCATTAAGCAGACGCTAATGTCGCGCCCAGGGGCTGTTTCGAGTACCGCTTGCTATTCGAGGTTGGGTTGCTTTGCCCTCTCGGAAAACCAGCATGTGCTCGTGGATTAGTACGGCTTTTGCTTGCGAAATCGCATTTCTTTACGTCGGCGTTTCGACTTGATGATGTCTTCTTTTGTGCGATACTCTCCCCCCCGCAGCGTTGGTGGATGAAGTGTCGTTCGATCGTAACATTTCCATGAAATGCGATCAGCTTCACCGTCGTTCCTTTCGGGCAGAGCCAAGTGCTTCGTACCGTTTGACCATCGATCGATGGACTGCAGTGATTTGTGAAACCATGGAGAGTTTTGAATGTATAAGAATTTGAATGCGGAAGTCCTAGGCGTATCCGGACGTCAGAGCGAATTGATTGAATTGGCGATGACCTACGGTTTTAAAGGCCTCGATGTCGATATCACGGAAGTGGTTAAACGGACCGCGCGGACGGACTTCGAGCGAGCCGCTCGCTATCTGCTGAGTTCGAAGCTGAAGGTAAGTGGGTTTGATGTTCCTGTGGACCTAGACACGGATGACGCTTCGTTTGAGAATGTCCTCGCCACGCTTCCTGCGACCGTCGAGGTTGCGGGCAAGCTTGGCGCGCATGCCGGTTTTCTGAAGCTTCCTGCAGCCACCGATCGCTTAGCATTTCCGGAGTACTTTGAGATTCTGCGTAAGCGAGTGGAACGGATTGCAGCGGTTTTCGAGAAGAATAACGTATTGCTCGGATTAAGCTTTAGTACTGCCGCAGAGGATCGTGAAGGTAAGCAATTTAAATTCGTGCAGGACGTGGCGTCGTTTCTAGCGTTTTTCCAGGCCTGCAATCCCAAGGCTGTCGCGTTGATCATCGACACGTTTGATTGGACGATCGGTGGCGGAACCGTGGAGCAACTCGCATCGATTCCAGGAAAGCGAATTGCTGCATTGCGAATTTCGGATGTTGCCACCGTTCCCGGCGTTGCTGACTGCGCGAAGTCGATGCGTCAGTTGTCCGGAACGTATGGAACGATCGATAACGTGAAGTTCGTGTCTGCTTTGAGCAAGAGTGGTTACGAGGGGCCCGTGACCAGCTTTGCAGATCCGAGCAACTTCGCGGGTGTAACTCGCGTTTCTATCGTCGCGAAGAGCCAGGACGCTCTCGATCATGCCTTAGCAGGTGCAGGCTTGCCCACCTTCACCAGGCGACCTGACATGATCATCGAATCCAGTGCACCGATCATGGATGAAATCGGGATCGACGCGTAACGCCCTCGACTCAACGAGAGTTCAGAAAAACGACCGCGCTGGCAGGACTGCTGGGGAGGTCGTTTTTTTGGTGGATTTGGTGGGTACTGAGTCGTGTTGGGTGTCATTTAATTGGCCTTTCGAGCCAAGGGCGAGCACGATTCGTCAACTGGTCATCAACTCGCCTTGCGGTAATCCAGTTGCGCTGTCACCGATTTCTTTTGGGGTAGAGTATCATTGAACTTGCCGTTTTTGACGGGAAGGACGACTAGGGTGTTCGCCAAAACGGAGGCGAGCTATGGACGCCAGTACATGGCCCCGAGTAAAGTGCTAGACTACTGTCGCCTGGATTTGCCGCTTGCAGGGTATCTTGCAGGGTATAATAACAGATCGATCCATGCGGCGATTCGGTGTTCCGGCGACTGTTGATTTCGTCCGGGTTCCAGGTGTGTTTTGAGGTATCCATGTCTAGAATGACCCTACGCGTCGTTCAAGGGGCTGATCGAGGGCGTGTCTTTGCTGACCTTCGGCCTCCGATCACGATTGGTCGTGAGGAGGGAAACACGATCCAGTTGAACGATGAACGGATCAGTCGTTACCACTGCAAGATTCAAGATGACAATCAGCATCTTGTGCTAACGGATTTGGAGAGCACCAACGGGACACGAGTCAACGGCCAGGATTGTCAACTTCGGATATTACGCTTCGGCGACATCATTCTTTTGGGCCGAAGCATGCTGTTGTTTGGAACCGCAGAGCAGATCGCCAGTCGCCTGCAAGAGCCCAAAACGTCCGATGAGGATGCTCGACGGTCCTCTGCGGAACTCGAGGCAGATTTCGACCTCGACGCAGAAGTACTGGCCGTTGTTCCAAAATTTCGAGATGCCAATGTCATTCCCGAGATTCCTGAGCGTTTGAGTCCAAGTCAAGCGGCTCAGCTTGCGGAACTGTTCGAGTATTTCCATACAAGGATAGGCGAAGTGGTCGACTCGGTCCAAATCAATGACCGCAAATCTACTATCAATGTCGACTTAGCAACTTGGCAAAACCTTCTTCAAGTTTACGGCCGATTGGCGGAGCTCATTCGGGGTATTGCAGACCCCGATTTCCGATTGCCAGGCTAGGCGTTCCGATGGGCTGTCCACAAAGCTGGGCTGTCCATAAAGCGTGTACAGCCTGGCGCGTGACTTGTTCTTATTCAGGGTAGATGAGAAATTTCTGCCTCCGTTCGAGGAACTCCTTGAGGCCTAAATGAATGCGAGGGTCCTCGGGGATCGCTAGGGTTCCGTCGAGTAGAGCATCGTACACAACTTTATTTCCAAGCAACCGATCTAGACTGCGAGTATCCCAAGTATCTGGATGCAACAACCGCAGTGACTTTGCAAGGGCCAATCCCATCGGCACACTTCGGAACACTTCTCGATTCGTGATGGCGATTTGGACACCTTGGCATTTAGCATTCGCGTGCTTGCTCGACGTGGGTGTGAACTCCACAGGCGTGAAGGTGACTCCTGCGATGGATTGCGCATTCATTGCAGTCGCAAGTGCTGGGCCATCCATCCAAGGTGCGCCGATGATTTCAAAGGGGGTATCGGTCCCTCTACCGACAGAGATGTTCGTCATTTCCAGTAATCCTACACCTGGGTAGAGGATGGCTTGTGTCAAGCTGCGCATATTGGGGGATGGGTTCACCCAAGTCAGGCCTGTGCGATCCCACTGGGTGCCTCGCGTCCAAACTTGGCAAGGGATTACGGTCAGGTCCAGGTCCAGTTGTAGTTCCACTTGGAACATCTTTGCGAGTTCGCCTGTAGTCATACCGTGCTGTACTGGGATCCGGTGGTAACCGACGAACGATTCGCGGCCGGGATCGAGCATGGGGCCGTGCACATCGATCCCATTAATTGGGTTTGGGCGATCCAAAACCACGAACCGGCGCTTATGTTCAGCGGCGGCTCGCATCGCTTCACCCAAGGTCGAGATATAGGTGTAAAATCGCGTCCCGATGTCTTGAATGTCGAAAACCAGGGTGTCGATACCATCCAACATTTCGAGCGTTGGTCGTCTTGTTTCGCCGTACAAGCTGTAAATCCTGAGTCCTGTTTTTGCATCGGTAGCGTCTTGGATCTTGGCCGTATCGAGTATTCCTTCGAATCCATGTTCGGGGCTGAACAATGCTCTCAGTCGAACACCAGGTGCGCGACTAAGTAACTCTGCGGTAGATGAGCCAGATGCGTTGCGTCCTGTATGGTTGGTGATGACCCCGATGTTAGAACCTTCGAGTGAGCGGAAATTCTCTCCTTGTAAAGTATCGATTCCCGTGAATACCTTTTCGAGACGAGGGGCTCGCTTGTCCGCATTACCAAATGTGGCGGCTACAAGATTAGCGATCCGCCCAGCGAGTCCGTTGACTGATCCGTCCCCGGTGGGGTGGACACGATTGCTCAAAAAAATGAAATAAAGATCCAGCTCTGGATCGATCCAGAGAACGGTTCCTGTGAACCCACCATGTCCAAAAGCGCTGGGGCTGAGCAAGTCGCCGCGATTGGTTGAGAACCCCGTCTGCTTGTCCCAGCCCAGCCCTCGGAGTCCAGAGGGTACGCGATACGCAGCAGTCATCGATCGCACTGTAGGACTCGTCAGGGTTCGTGTCGGCACCGTCGGAAGTTGTCCTTGGTGGAGCATCATGCGAGCGTAAATCGCCATGTCGCGTGCGGTTGAAAATAATCCTGCATGTCCAGCGATACCTCCCAGTGCGTGTGCACGTGGATCGTGGACTTGGCCTTGGATCCATTCGCCATCGCGTTTCTCGGTCGGTGCGGCGCGAGCCCTCAATTCTGGGCTAGGGTTGAATCCCGTCTCGCTCATGCCTAATGGGGTAAAGATCGCTTCTCGAGTGTAAGCCTCCAGAGATTGGCCGGATACCTGCTCTACAATCTTGCCTAAAACGATGAAATTCACATCGGAATACTTGAAAGCGGTACCGATCGGGGCTGATAGTTTGAGATCGCAAATCCTTTGCCACGCGACCTCTGGACCGTCTGCATAATCCGACATCGCATTATCCGGGATGAGGCCGCTAGTATGCAGCAATAGATCCTGGATGGTGATCTTTTGTTTGTCGTTCGAGGCAAAGGCAGGAAAGAAGGACGACACGGTGTCATTGCGACGCAATCGACCTTGCTCGAGCAGTTTCATGATCGCCGTGGCGGTCGCAACCGGTTTAGTGATCGACGCCATGTCAAAAACCGTATCTATGGTCATCGGCTCCGCAGTCGGTTCCACCTGTTTGTTGCCATAAGCTTCGACAAAGAGATCGCCTTGACCATTGCCCACGGCCAGAACGCACCCAGGCATTTTTCGTTCTGAAATCGCACTCGCGATGATTTCCCGCATTTGGTTCGCGAAAGCCATTTGCGGCCCGGTTGGCGAGGCATCGGTTTGTGCCACCACTTGGGTATGGGCCCCTGCGAGCATAAAGCATAGAACGATGAGTGGTAAAAGCATGGCCGGTAAATGCACGAGTGTTACGAGTACCAGGCGGAGTTTCCGTGGGTGCGAAACGGCTCCATGGAGACATTGGTGTCGAGGGTCGCTGGGTCGTTGACGGGTGAGACGAGTAAGACTGGTAGGAGAGTTGCGGATCATGGCTTTATTGATGGTGTGGAAGGGGCATTGGTTGGCGTAGATGATAGAGAGGTATCGTCAACAGGGTTGGGAACTGGGCTCTCCGAATTGGATCGCATGCGTGAATCGGATGGAATGATGGTGTTGAAGAGTAGTCCCGATGCTAGGGTAGCAAGAGAGCCGAATACTGGGAGCCACGGAAAGGCGATGGAAACCCCCCACCATGGCAATCCGAATTGAAGGATGAGAAGTACCGACAATCCGACCGAGCCGCCGAGGATAGCGGCTAACTGCGAACGCCGTTCGGTGACGAGTGCGAGGAAAAACCAACCGAGTAGGATGCCGGTGGAAAATCCTGCAATGGTCAATGCATTGTCGACCACACTCCGGGCAAAGGTGCCGGCCCAAATCCCGATGCCGATTTGAACGATTCCAAATACGACGGTGGCAATTCGTGTTACTGTGACTTGAGCGTGTTGCGTCGGTTTCGTGGTCAAGCTCGACAGCCACAAGTCGCTGACGACCGACGAGGCTGATGCCGAGAGAGAACTCGAGAGCGTTGACATCACGGCTGCCAGGATAGCAGCGAGCATCAGTCCGACCAGGCCTGTATTTGCTGGAAAAGAATGGATGATAAAGTGCGCGAATACTTGGTCCGGTTTGGTCCCGTCAGGAAGCACGTTGGTTTGATAGAAACATCCCAGCAGCATGCCGATAAAAAGGAAGAGCGAAAATTGCAGAAAGACAATAACTCCACTCCAAAGTATCGCTTTGGCAGCATCGGATTGGCTTCGAGCGCTCAGATAACGTTGAACCATCATCTGGTCTGTCCCATGAGATCCCATGGAAAGAACGGCACCACCTAATAGCCCGGCCCAAAGAGTGAATGGATCGCTCAAGCTGAATTGTGGTGCGATCAGCTTCCATTTCCCTAAGGAGTTCGCGTACTCGAGAAAACTAGTCCAGCTGCCAGGGATTTGGTCGATGATGACAAAGATAGCCGCGACGCTCCCGGCCATATAGATGAGAAATTGGATGCAGTCATTCCATACGACCGATCGCATTCCTCCGAGGAACGTGTAAAGAATAGTGACGCCACCTATCGCGATAGCGCTCCAAACAAGAGGCCAGCCAACTAGTTTCTCGAGCACCATTGCTGCGAGAAAAAGGCGCAGCCCATCGCCAAGATTTCGTGTTACCAAAAACAGGACCGATGCAATCCGTTTGGTCATGGTTCCAAATCGGATCCCGAGGATTTCATAAGCGCTGATGAGTTTTCCGTCGAAATATTGTGGCAAGAGGAAGAGCACAACAATGAGTCGCCCCACGATGAATCCTAGGGCTAACTGCAGGAAGAGAAAGCCTGTTGTTCCGAAGCCGTGGCCGGGGACGCTCAAGACGGTCGCGGTGCTGGTTTCCGTGGCAACAATCGATCCGAGGATCGCCCACCAAGGAAGATCGCGTCCCCCGAGTAGGTAGTTTTCCAACGATTCTTCTTTGCCGGCTACCTTTAGTCCGATGAAGATGGAGGAGCCCACGGCTAGCAGCAGTACGATGATATCGACGATCCCGAGGGCGGTTTGCATGTTCGATGGCCTGGCTCGCTGGTACTAGCCCTAATATACGGGAGTCGGAGTGTTGCTTGCCGACGTTACATTTTAGCCGAACAACAGACCCGATGGGGGCGCGATGCTCTGGCTTGTGAGCCTATTTTCGTGTGAAATGAGAGGCTCGTCCATTTATAGTAGCGGGTTGAAAGAGTGAGCCAGTGGATAAGGGACATCGACTTCCATCGCCCACAGGAAAGCGGATTGCAATGCAGCATTTGACGACCGAACAATGCAATACCGAGTCGGCACAGCTTGATCAAATGTCTCCGTTGGAGATCGTTCGATTGATGAATCGAGAAGATCATCAAGTCGTCGAGGCGGTTGCTCAACAAGCGGACATCATTGCGGAGACAGTCGAAGCGATTGTAGAACGGTTGCGCGAGGGGGGGAGGTTAGTGTATATCGGGGCGGGAACGTCAGGGCGTTTAGGGGTGCTCGATGCCTCGGAATGCCCACCTACGTTTAACACTCGTCCGGAAATAGTGGTTGGCGTCATCGCGGGTGGTCTACCAGCGCTAACTTCGGCGATCGAGGGGGCCGAGGATAACGGCGATGCTGCCATTAGTGATTTAGAGCGAATAGGACTTGGAAGTCGAGATGTCTTGATCGGGATTGCAACGAGCGGTCGCACTCCTTACGTGATCGCTGGCTTGGAGCATGCGAACCATGTCGGTGCACTACCGATCGGTCTTTGCTGCAATCATGGGTCTGAATTGGAACGTGTCGCGAGGTGGGTGATTACGGTCGTGGTCGGTCCCGAGATTTTGAGCGGTTCGACCCGATTGAAGGCCGGGACTGCAACGAAGATGGTGTTGAACATGCTGACCACCGCAAGCATGGTTCAATTGGGGAAAACTTATGGCCACTGGATGGTCGATCTGCGAGCGACCAACCGTAAACTCAAAGATCGAAGCATTCGAATCGTCGCAGCGATTACGGGATTGCCTCAGGATGATGCTTCGAATCTGTTGATGCGCTGCGATGGCGAAGTAAAAACCGCGATTGTATCTCACAAGCTGGGAGTTGCTCCGGACCAAGCTCGATTACGATTGGAAAGGACATCGGGCAGGCTGAGAGAATCGCTTAGCGATACGCTCGGTGGATTGGGATAGACCATGGTCATCGCGAGGGTATGAGTATGGCGAGGGTAATCGAGGAGATTGAGCATGCATGAACGCTACGAATGGATCCTCGGCCTGGATGGCGGGGGTAGCAAGACGATGGCATGTATTGCGACGGTACCGGTGAGGGCCGAAGATCGGATTGCTGCCATGGTGGTTCGTGGCATGGGGGAATCGGGGCCCGGCAACCCTCGCTCCGTGGGATTTGCTTCGGCGTACGATAACATCCTTTCGGCGATCCATAACGCCATCGAGGATGTACGTTCCAAGGACCCTGCTGTCAGACTAAGCGTAGGTTCTGCTTTTTCGTCCGAGAACGCTATAGACGTTTTGGACTCGGCCTGTTTGTGCCTTGCGGGTGTTGGACGTGAGGAAGAGCAGCAACCGGTGCTTGAGTGGGCCTATCAGAATCGATTGGGGAAAAAAGTCCGAGTAACGGAGGACATCGCGCCGATTCGTTGGGCTGCGATGTACGAAACAGCGATCGAGGGGGATGATGCGTCGATTTGGCCGAAGCATGGTGACTCCAAAACTAGAGGTATTGGTTCCGATAATCTTTGGGACCGATGCGTTACATTGATCGCTGGAACAGGATCTATTGTCAGCGCTTGCAACGGGGTTGCCCGCGATCTTCGAGTAGGAGGCTGGGGGTATTTGCTCGGCGATGAGGGGAGTGGGTTTGCGATGGGTTTGGCTGGACTCAAGGAGATTTGCCGTGCGCATGATCACGGCGAAGCGCTCACCCCCTTTCATCGGATGATGCTTCATGCCATCGGATGCGAGTACCCGATGGAACTGATTCCGCGCGTGTATACGGTACCGATCCCTCGGTCGGATATTGCGACGTTAAACCGGATTGTATTGGAATTTGCATCGCGCGATCCGGTCGCGTCGCAGATCGTCGATCGGGCAGCAAGTGACTTAAGTGATCTCGTGACTACGGCTGCGAAGCGGATGTCCTTATCGGTCGACCGATACGCGTTGGCCATGAGTGGAGGAATGCTGGTGGCTGACTCACCTTTGGTCCACGCTATTTTAAGTAAACTGCCTTTAGCGGATATGAAGCCAGCCGTATGCCACCAAGTGCGACAGCCCGTCTTGGGAGCGCTCGTAATGGCGGCGTTTTTGGGCTGTGAACAAGATTCAAACTGTGGGTGAGATCGTTTTATGGCAAGCAACATGAGCAATCCTACGAGTGGTTCTATCAAGCAACTTGAGTCGCAGAGTTCTAGGCTGATGTCGATCGATGCTTTGCGCGGATTCGATATGTTTTGGATCATCGGTGGGGATGATTTTTTCGCGTTGCTTTTGGGGGCTTCCACGTTTGCATGGGCACCTGCATTGAAGGATCAGCTCGAGCATGTCGAATGGCAAGGCTTCCGTTTCTACGACTTGATTTTTCCGCTGTTCATATTTTTGGTGGGATGTGCCATCCCGTTATCATTAGAGAAGTATCGATCGGAACCCGGGCGCATCTATGCGAGGATCCTTCGCAGAACGCTTTTGCTCGTTGCGATGGGGCTGGTCTACAATCAGATTCAAGACCTCGATTGGAAGAATCTTCGATGGATGGGTGTTTTGCAGCGGATCGGTATTTGTTACGGGATCACGGCCTTGCTCTTCGTGACTTTGAAGACCAAAGATTTGATGGTCATTTTTGTTTCCATCCTCTTGGGGTACTGGGCCCTGTTGCTGTTGGTTCCTGTACCTAGCGGTTCCGCAGGAGTTCTGACCCCTTCTGGAAACTTAGCGGGCTATGTCGACCGAACGTTTCTGCCAGGCAAAATCCTAAAGGAGTACTATGGTCATGGAGACAACGAAGGCTTGCTGTCGACGATTCCTGCGATCGCCACAACGCTGCTGGGGGTATTTTCCGGAATGCTGCTGCAATCGAAGCTTACGTCGTGGGGGAAGGCATCGGTATTAGCTCTGGCTGGAATCGGTTGTCTTGTGGCGGGTGATGCTTGGGGGAGCGTATTCCCCATCATCAAGAATCTTTGGACCAGCTCGTTTGTGCTTTATGCAGGAGGTTGGAGCATGATCCTGCTGGCAATTTTTTACACGCTTATCGATGTCATCGGCTGGCGCCGTTGGGCTTGGATTTGGGTGGTTGTCGGTGCCAACGCAATCACGATTTACTTGGCCCAACAATTCATTCCATTCGAAGGAATATCGAAGTTTTTATTCGGCGGCGTGGCGTCGTTGGCTGGTAATTATCAAGCGTTAACGCTGGCGGGCGGGGTTTTAGCGATCAAGTGGACACTTTTGGCCTTTATGTATCGCCATCGAATTTTCCTGCGTTTTTAGGGACATTCGGCTGTAGCTAAACCTTTTTCGTGCAAATTTTCGGATGTCGCGAGGGGATCGGTTCGTTCGAGGCACTGAATCAACTAAGATCGGGCGCACGGTTTTACAGGTGCAGCAAGGATTCTTATACTGTTGGCGCTCAATGGTGCTGGGGTTTTGTGCTTGGCGTATTCTCCTGTACCACCCCAGGCAGGGCTCAGTCCATGTTTGGCTTACTCCAATTTGTTACCGTTTAAGGAACATCGAATGAAGGCGTATTTTCGTCGTCTCGCTGCACTGTCGATTGCAGCCGTGGTTGGTTCGTTTGGCAGTGTTTCGGTGGCTACTTCGTGGGCCGCAGATGGTCTTTTGACGATCGGTTCGGACGCGCCAGCGTTGGATATTGAGCATTGGGTCCAAAACGGCGAAGGCAAGTTTGGCAAGGTTACCGAGTTTAAAAAAGACCAGGTTTACGTAGTTGAGTTTTGGGCGACATGGTGCGGGCCTTGCGTGGCCAGCATGCCACATATCGTTGAAATGCAGTCGAAGTACGCTGACAAAGGTGTTCAAATCATCAGCATCAGCGATGAACCGTTGGACACTGTGCAGGAATTTTTGGATCGCGATGTGCCTCGTTCCAAAGAGCCAAAAACATTCCGTGAATTAACCAAGTCGTATTCGTTGACGACCGACCCAGATGGCTCATCGAACGAATCGTACATGCAAGCGGCCAAGCAAAATGGTATTCCTTGTGCATTCCTCGTGGGCAAGGACTCGAAGATTGAGTGGATTGGGCATCCAATGGACCTGGATGGGGCGCTCGACGCAGTCGTGGAAGGAAAGTGGGATCGTGCGAAGTTCGCTGAAGAGTTCAAAGAGTCCCAGGAGATGCAAAGCATGATGCAAGATGTACAGATCCAGGTCGGCGGCTTGCTCCGAAAAAAGAAGATGCCAGAAGCCTTGGCCAAGATGGATGAGTTCATCGAAAAGGTGAAAAAGCCCGAGATCAAGCTGCAGTTCTCAATCATGAAGTTGAATCTGCATCAGATCGCTGGCAGTGACGACAAGGAAGTAGTTAGTACCTTTGAATCGATTTTCAAGCTTGCCGAAACCAATCCGATGATGAGCAACCAAGTAGCATGGATGGCTTGGGAAATGAGTGACAACGGGCAACTGAACAGCAAGGAGACCCTCAAGGCAGCTTTGGTCCTCGCTCGCGCAGCGGCCGAGAAGCAAGAAGGAAACACCAAGGCAGCCACCCTCGATACGGTTGCACACCTGGAGTATTCACTCGGCAATCTCGAAGCAGCCTTGAAAATCCAGCAGGAAGCGATTGCGATGGCGG
>VGZN01000111.1 GCA_016872635.1 Planctomycetota bacterium
GATTACCGGCAACCATCATCGATCCTTCGGATCGGTTGCAGTGGATTGGCGGGGATGCGGTCAAGCTGAACTCTTCGCGATTTACGTTGATGGAGGTGCGGGCAGGGATTCCGTGCAACGATCGCTCGGATCGTGTGGCGGTCGAAGGGGGAGGTATCCGAATCAACCAACTCGAAGCAGGAAATTATTTGCTTACAGATCATCGGACCGGTGCGGCTTCAGCAATCTTGGTGACGGCAGGAGACGAACGCGATGGCATGTTGGTCGGGAAGACAAGGACGCTGTGGAGAAGCTATTACGATCCGATCCGGATCGAAAAGATCGAGGCTGACGGTAACAAGATCAGGATTCATGTAGCCGGAGATGTCGAACTCGGGCGTGTTCACGTGCTGGGTACGGCCTATGAACATCCGGTCTCCGAGGGATGGCAAGGCCGGAGCTACCGCGTGGATTCCCCTGCGATCGAACGGGATCGACAGTTGAGTTTCTACGTGGATTCGATGCAACTCGACGAGGAGTATCAATACGTTCTAGCGCGTCAATTAGCGAAACCGACTCTGGGAAGTTTGCTGCCACATCCAAGTGTCTTGCTCAATCCTTGGGAGTTGTCTGCAACTCGCAACGAGAGCCGCGAAGCCCAAGCGGGCGATGCGATCCGCGATCAAATGCAGCCACCCAATGCTCCTGCGCCAGCACCTCGGGGAGTGGATCCTTCCTCATCGGTAGTCCCACAGGATTTGTCGAGGGATTATGAGTTCCTGCAACGAGCGAGCTTGATCGTTCCGAACTTGAAGTCAGATAAAAATGGGATAATCGAACTCGATCGCGACGCATTCGAAGGCTTGACCAGTGTGTCGGTGGTTGCTGTACATCCGACGATGGCTGCATCGCGTCGCATCGGTTTACCGATGTCCAAAGAACGTACACTCCGGGATCGGAGACTGCCACAGTCTCTGGAACTGCAGCAGCATTTCTCGCAAAAAGATTCGGTGATTGCCTACTCAGGTGGTGAGCGGCTTGATCTAGGAGATGTCGGTATGACCAAGATCCGAATGTACTCATCCATCGGAGAAGTCATGCCCATGTTGCAAGGAATCCTCGGCGATCCAAGCGAGTTCCGAAAATTCGATTTTTTGAAGGGGTGGAGCGGACTGAGCGATGCGCAAAAAATGGATCGCTGCAACGAAATGGCTTGTCATGAGTTCCATTTGTTTTTGAAGTTTCATGATCCTGCATTCTTCGAGAAGGTCGTTCGACCACATCTTGAGAGCAAGATGCCCAAGCAGTTCATGGACGATTGGTTGCTCGATCGGGAACTTGCCAAGTACACCGAGCCATGGAGATTGATGCAGCTCAATGTCGCCGAGCGTGTTTTATTAGCCAAACGCATCGAGGGGAAACGCACTGGGACATTGCGCTCGTTGCAGGATCAGCTAAACGCCAATCCGATTCCTCCACAGGTACAAGGGATGTGGTTTGCTCAGTCCCTTCGCTCGAGTTTGTTGGGCTTGGAAGTTGAACAGGGTGCGGCTGCGACTGGATTAGGAGTTACAAACGGCCAAGACAAGGGTCGCTTCATGATGGAGGAGCGGCTCGGTGAAGGAAGCCGCTTCGGCGGGCTGGGAGGTGCCCCAGGAGGCACCGGGGGGATGGGCGGATTAGGAGGAGGAGGATTTGGCGGTGGCAGGCCAGGCGACAGTGTGGAAAACAGGCGTTCCAGAGGAGCTGTGGCAGGCAAGCCTGGGAGTATGCCTAGCTCGGATAGCAAGGATGCGTTTTATGGCGATTTCGGGGTCGAGCACGAGTCGCTATCCGAGTCATTAGCCGTCGAAGACAGTCTCCGGTTGAAAATGGAAAATGGCACCTTGGATGGGCTCAGTCGAAACTCGGAGGCCGAGGCTGCCAAGAAAGAAAAAGGAGTTGTAGCAGACGATGAAACCAAGTTAGGCCGAGTGCTGTCTCGGCGAGGAGTAGATACGAGTGGATTGTCTCGTCAAGCTGAAATGTTCAAACGTCTTGAATCGACGAAGAAATGGGCGGAGAGTCAGTTCTTCCGTGTGCCATTGGAAAATCAAGTCCCATCGCTGATTCAATCAAGCAGTTACTGGTTGGATTATCTGAAGCAAACGGAAGGCGATTCATTCCTGTCCGAGCATCTTCATCAGGCAGCGCGAAACACAAACGAAGCGCTGATGGCACTGGGGTTGCTGGGGTTACCCCTCGAGCCGCAATATGGAACCTTGGAAATTGAGGAAGGGCGATGGGTTCTCAAGAAGTCGGGGAAAAGCCTTGTCTATCTTCAAGGCATCGTGCCAGTCGAGGCATCGAAAGAACCCGCCACCTTGCTGCTGAGTGAAAACGTCTATTTAGCTTCCGAAGACAACACGGCCAAGGCGGTGGATCGCCAATCGTTGGTCATGGGGGTTCCTTACCGCGATCGGGTTGTGATCACCAACCCGACAGGCAGTGGTGTGCGGATCCAAATCCTCATGCAGATTCCTCAGGGAGCGATAGCACTGGAAGGTGGCCGTACGGTAACCGTCAAGGATGTCGAGTTGGCTCCATTCACAACGCAGGAAGTATCCCATGTGTTCTACTTCCCAATCGCAGGTGACTTCACGTGTTACGGTGCGAGGGCTTCAAGCGATGGGAAGATCGTAGCGCATCAAGAGTCCTCCAAGCTCAACGTCTTGGATAGACCTGCTTTGGTCGACGACTCTTCGTGGGCTTACGTCGCATCGTGGGGAAGCAACGAACAAGTCCTCGCAGCCTTGGAAAAGGTGAACTTTGTAAAGAGCGACCTCAATGCCATAGCTTGGCGGATGCGTGACAAAGGGTTTTGGGAGTTGGTCCTGAATCGACTTGAGCAATTAGGTGTCTATCACGATACCCTGTGGGGGTACGCATTGCTCCATGACAATCCACAGCGTATTCGAGAGTATCTCGAAGCAAATGAGCGGGTCGTTTCGCAAGTTGGTCCAGCTTTCCGGTCGGATCTTTTGACCGCAGACGTGGAGTCGAGGTTGAAATACGAGCACTTGGATTTCCGTCCGCTCGTGGTTGCTCGAAGCCATCGATTGGGTCGAGAACATGTGATTCTCAATGACGGAATGGCGTCCAAACATCGGCAGTTAATGCAAATTTTGTCGTATCGCGCAAAGCCGTTGTCACGACAACGATTGTCGGTGGTTTATTACCTAATCGCACAAAACCGAATCGAGGAGGCGATCGAGCATTTTGCCAAAGTGTCTCGCGACGAACTTCGCGAATCTTCCGAAGGTTCCATACAATATGACTATTTTGATGCATATCTGGGAATGAGGACCGGGGGCTACGAGCGATCCGATGAAATTGCTAGTCGATATCGCGAGTACCCAGTGCCTCGATGGCGAGAATGGTTCTCGCTGATCCATGATCAAGTGCGAACTCGGGTTGCTCGCATGCAGAGTGATGTCGTCGCACAGGATTCCGGCGCAGAGCGTCCACTCGATCCATCCCAACGCACCTTGAATGATGCGCGCGAGAGGGAGATGGAACGGAGCGCAGCGATCCTGCCAAGCCTCGATGTCATTCGCGAAGACGGGACAGTCTGGTTCGAGTTTAAGAACGTGGATAACGTGCGGCTGAACTACTATCTGATGGATGTTGAGTTGATGTTCAGTCGCAATCCGTTCATTCCTGCATCGAGTTCCGTACAAGCGGTCATCGAACCGAACCGTTCGGAGTTGATCGCTGTGGAGTCCTCGCCGAAAGTGGTCCGGAAGAGATGGGAGGTACCTGCAGAACTAGCCAACAAGAACCTAGTGCTAGAAGTGATTGCAGGTGGGCTCGTTCGAAGTGTGCCCGTTTACTCGAACTCTCTAAGCGTGGATATGAGCACGTCGCTCGGTCGGTTGCAGGTGGCCAGCGCAGGTGACGTTGCAAGCAACAGTGAAATGAGTGGAAAAGGACGTCGTCCTGTCGCTGGAGCTTACGTCAAGGTTTACGCGAAACACCAGGATGGCAAGGTGCGGTTTTTCAAGGATGGCTATACCGATTTGCGGGGCGAGTTCGACTATGCGACACTGAGTACTCCAGATCTTGAGACGGCGGTTCGCTTGTCGGTTTTGGTCCTACACCCCGATTTTGGGGCCTGGATCCGGGAATGTGACCCACCCACCAAGTAGGGGCCGTGATTGGGGATGAACGCCTGAAAGACCGGACTGAGGGGCTCCTTTTTCCGGCATTTCAACCAAGCGGATTGCCCCTCTTGGACTTGTCCAGCTCCCGGGCGGCTGGTAAGCTACTCCCCCCGATCAGAAAAAAAGATCGAGGGAAGTCAAATTTTTTGAATCTCAATCCAGTGATTTGATGTTGTTAGGGGTGGTTCAGTGGGCGTAAAGAAGACCGGTCGAGGACGTCGGAAGATTGGCCGAAAGAAGCGACGGATGCGAGCTCGGATTCGCCATCGAAAGAAATAATCACTGAGATCATGGGCCGCCGCGACGGTCTTGCTTCGATGGACTTGCTTCGATGGACTTGTCGCTCCTTGCACCCGAGCGTCTTTGGGTGGGTCTTGCGCTCCGGCGGCTTGACAACAATGTTTGTGAGGCTTTCGATTCGTTGAGCGTAACGCTACCGAGATTTTCCTGCTGCGTCCTCGGTGCTTTTCCTACGTTTTGTGCCTCGTTGTGGGAATCGTAGATTTCTCGTATCGGCGATTCGGGCGAAGAGCAGCATGCACGTCCTAAGCATCCTTGCGGGGGAGCTCAAAGCAAACGTTGATATCTCCGCGACAGAACGAATGATCGAAGGGGGCGTCGATGTGTTTGGCGAGGTTACGGATTGTGGCGGTTATACGGGCTCCCAGCCTGGATTCTCTTTTGGTCCGAACGATGTGAGAAGAGTCGTGCTGTCATCGAGGGGCGTTACTAGGGCTGGACGCTGGGTGGGAAGTTGCGAAAACTAGGCAAGGCTTGCGGTTTTTGGTTGAGCGGGACAAGGGGAAGGAATTATACTTCGGAGTAGTTCTTACTCCGGGGAAACCTGGTCGATTTGTCCATTTCGCGGGGCATTTTCCAGTGAAACGTTGGGCTTTAGCTTTGTTGTGTGGTTGGGCTTTGTGCGCATCCAGTCAGGTTGCTTCGGCGCAAGATGATCCAGGGTTGGGTTTGTCCGCGCGGAAACTGGCTGCTGGTGTCATGACTATTGTTGCACCAGACCAAGATGCCGAGGACACGGCATTAGGCCCGTTCGATTTGGATTTTGTGGCCAAGCACCCAGAGTTGGCATGGGCCCCTCCCGGTTTTCCAGATAGCCAACCCAACTTTGCTTCGCCCGCAGAAACACTGTTAGTTCAATCGCGAGGGGTGACCTTTCGCCATCCTGTTTGGGGTGTGGAGTTCGCTTTCAAGCCTGCCAGGTTGATCGAAGTAGATGTACCGACCGCAACAGGAGTGATGCAGCGAAAGACCGTTTGGTACATCGTTTATCGCGTGCGATACACAGGAGGAGATCTTGCTCCCTCGGTCAGCGATGCGGCGGATTCCGAAGCAGTGCCGAACGAACCCAGTCGCGTCATGTACGAGTCGGTTCGATTCGTGCCCCGATTTACGCTCCTCAGCAAAGAGCGAAACATTGCCATGGATGCTCAGATCCTCCAGCCGGCAGTGGAAGCTATCGAAGCAAAAGAACGGGTTCCTGGCCGATTACTGGACCACGTCGCAATTGCTCGCCAAGAGTTGAAACTGAGCCGAACTGAGCGAGATAACGCGGTTTGGGGGGTGGCAACGTGGACCGACGTCGACCCGCGGGTTGATTTTTTTGCCATCGATGTCCGTGGTTTGACCAATGCCTACCAAATGACGGTCGCATCTGGGGGTGAAAAACGGTATCTCCGCAAGACGCTACGAATCTACTTCTGGCGTCCTGGTGACTCGATCGAAGTGGCGCGGGACAGGGTCTTTTTAGGTCCGCCTGCCTTCGAGGACCCCGCTCGGGTTCAGTATTATCTGAATCAATTCGATCTCAAAGAACGACTTGATTATCAGTGGATCTATCGCTAAACTCTCCCGCTCGCCGTAGGCGAGAAGGGAGGGTTCGACCGTGGAAACGGTGCGGATCCGTTAACAATCGCATCCTTCTCCCGAAGCAAGTCGATTGGTTAGTACCGATTCTGCTACAATTCGGTTGCCAATCGATACGGATTTTGGAGATCGGCGCGAGTAGGCAACAGGATTTGCCACCGGCGAGTATTTCGCAGCGGGTTGAGACTTCGATTACAGAACAGTTCTAGGTCAGATTGAGTTAGCAATGGCACACAAAAAAGGTCAGGGTTCCACCCGAAACGGTCGTGATTCGAACGCTCAACGCCGCGGTGTGAAGAAGTTCGGAGGTGAACGAGTCATCCCAGGTAACATTTTGGTTCGTCAAGTCGGAACGAAGTGGCATCCCGGCCGCAATGTTGGCATGGGAAATGACTACACGATTTTCGCATTGGTTGAAGGCAAGGTTTACTTCGATCAAGAGGGCCGCCGGATCAACGTGAAGCCCTTGGCGAGCTAGCCACTTTCAACCCGCTCGGTCCGGATGGGAAATCCATTTGGATCATTGTGATTCAATAGATCATCGAACGGACCTCACAGATCAGTGGGGTCCGTTTTGTTTTGGGGCCGGTCGCGACACGAATCTGTCACGAACAGTTGGATCGATGGGCAAGCACCGATTGCGAGTCCGATTCCACATGCTTCGTTCCATCGGTTTGGATTGAGTCCAGCAGGTCTCTGATGCTGCGTTGGCAATCGATTTGATGAAGCCTGCTGGGTTTCGAACATCGAATCCCTAACAGTTGGTGATTAACTTCGCAAGGCTCGAATGCCTAAAATAAGACGATGCTTTGTAAGGGGGTGCATCCAGGCCCAGGGTGACCGCTTTAATAGTTCCTTGTTGCGATGAGATGGGCGTGTTCACAAAGATTCATTTTTTCAGTCCAACGAAGTAGCTTGTATGTTTGTTGATCGAGTTGAGATAGAGGTTATCGCGGGGCGGGGCGGTGATGGTTGCATGGCATTCCGTCGCGAGAAGCACGTGCCACGTGGTGGTCCATGCGGTGGTGATGGTGGCGATGGCGGAAGCGTTTTGATTCGCGCAAAGTCAGGCGTGAACTCATTAGTATCGTTTGCCCATCAGCGGCATTGGCGTGCGGATCATGGTTCTCCTGGATTGGGGTCGGACTGTCACGGTCGCAGCGGAAAGGATTTGATCCTTGAGGTGCCTCCAGGTACGGTGGTGCTCGACAAAGAGATCGGGCTTGAAATCCGGGACTTGGTCAACGACGGCGACGAGATTATCGCCGCTCGTGGTGGACGAGGAGGATGGGGAAACACCCACTTCAAATCGTCGACCAATCAAGCACCGCGCGATACAACTTCGGGAGGTCCCGGAGAAACGCGGCGATTGATTTTGGAATTGAAGTCGATCGCGGACGTCGGACTGATCGGAATGCCGAACGCTGGCAAGAGCACGATGCTTAGCCGTTTGTCGCGTGCTCGACCCGAAATTGCGGATTATCCGTTCACCACAAAATTCCCGAACCTCGGCATGGTGAATGTGGATTTGGAGCGCAGTTTTGTGATGGCAGATATTCCCGGATTGATCGAGGGTGCCGCTGATGGACACGGGCTGGGGCACGATTTCCTCCGTCATATTATGAGGGCTGGGATTCTGGTTCATTTGGTGGAACCCATGCCGATGGACCAATCGGATCCAATCGCCAATTACAAAACCATTAGGCATGAACTCGAGCAATACAGCAATGAGTTGGCAGCTCGCCCCGAGATCGTGGTTGTGACCAAATCGGAGCTTCCCGGAGCCTTGGAGATACATGAAGCGTTGGAGCACGAGTTGGGCAGAAGTAATATTCATTTGGTCAGTGCCGTCACTGGTTCTGGGCTGAGTAAATTGGTGCGGAGCGTCGCAGATCTGCTCAAAGAGCAAAAAACAAGTGTCTCATGATCGTCGTCGACATCGGGAATAGCGGGCTTAGGGGAGCCAAGGTCACGCAGAATAAGACCGACGCCAAGGCTGCGGGACGCGAGCGGCCTGGGGGATGCAGTACTTCTCTTTCCAGTGTTCGCCTCGACGCAGTCACTAAACTCTCTTGGAGTGCGATTGGGGAGAAAATCTTTAAGGAGCAACCGGAACAATCGATCACCGATGGAGAGAGATGGATACCGCGTCGTGATCGCACGGGGAACGAACGTGAAGCGATCGATTGGGATGGAATTGAATGGCTGGTAAGGCAACTTCGTCCCGATGAGCGGGAAACTTGGAAAATCGCAAGTGTCAATCAAAGCGTGTTCGAGGTGTTGATCGGATTTTTACGCGATCGATTGCCAAAGAACACGATCCACGTGGTTAGGAATCATGATGTTGGGATACCGATATGTGTGGAGCATCCAGAGCGCGTTGGGATCGATCGATTGTTGGCCGCACGTGCGGCTTGGGTGCTCCATTGCGAGATGAGTGATCAATGCGGACCCTTGATCGTTGTGCAAGCTGGTACGGCGTTGACCGTCGATTGGGTGGATGACGCTGGTAAGTTTTGCGGGGGCGCTATCCTGCCGGGCGTTGGACTGTCGCTGCAGTATTTGGCGGCCGGTACCGACCAGTTACCGTGGTTACCTTCGCATTCCATCGTCGATTCCCCGACGTTGCCAGGGAAGAACACCGAACAAGCGATTGCGGCGGGGGTGCATGCGGCGGTGGTAGGTGGAGCCAAATTCCTGATTGATCGTTATCGAACCGGCCGTCCTATTCCTGTCGTGGTCTCGGGGGGAGACGGAAGACTCCTTCGTGCTGCCATTGGAGCTCCCGTCCATTACATAGGCAATCTTGTTCTCTTGGGATTAAGTCTTTGCCAGACCACAGATCGTGAAGCAACGTAAACGGATGGCTTTATTAATAGAAACCTCAAATGCCTACGCACGTGGGTTGCTTGAGGGTATCGTCGAGTACCAGCGAGAGCATGATCGCTGGTCGGTGTTTTTGCCCGAGCAGGAGCGGGGGGCATCGCCCCCTGCATGGCTCGCGAAGACGCCGTTGGACGGAGTGATTGCTCGGATCGAAACTGCAGCGATCGCGAGGGCTGTGTCGCGATTAAAAGTCCCTGTGGTGGATGTCAGTTCCGCGCGACGGGTGTCGCATATTCCTTGGATTGAGACCGACGATTCGGCGATCGCACGATTGGCGTTTGATCATCTGGTGGAACGCGGATTCAGATCGTTCGCGTTTTGCGGCCCGAAGGGGTTGAACTGGTCGCAATGGCGACGCGAGCATTTTGTAGCTTGCTGCGAACAAGCTGGTTTTTCCTGCGATTCGTTTTTAACCCCTTCTCCGTATCGCAAGGTCGAGACGACTCAGACGACGGAGAAGTTATCGCATTGGCTAGAGGCGTTGCCTAAGCCGCTAGGAATGTTCTGTTCGTACGATATACAAGCTCAGGTAGTCTTGGATCGGTGTCGGACACTGGAGTTGGCCGTTCCGGAGCAAATCGCGGTCATTGGGGTCGATAACGATCCATTGCTATGCGATTTATCGAGGCCATCGTTGACCAGTATCGCACCGGATGCTCGAGGAGCAGGGTACTTTGCTGCTCAGTGGTTGGACCAAGTCATGGAGAGTGACAAGCGTCTGAGGAGGGATAGCAATCTATCGGTGCCGACGAAATTAATGCCGCCGTTAGGAATTGTGCCGAGGCAATCGACCGATATTTTGGCCGTGGAGGACCCGACGGTGGCAAAGGCCATCCAGTTTATTCGTGCGCACGCGTGCGATGGTATTCAGGTAACGGACGTCTTACAGCATGTCGCAATGTCCCGTCGCATGCTGGAGACTCGATTTACCCAAGCGACCGGTAAAACGCCGCACGAAATGATTTCCGAAGCCCGATTGAGTCGCGTGAAGGAGTTGCTTCAGCAAACCGAATTGCCCATTGAGGCAATCGCAGAGCGTGCTGGTTTTGAGCATTCGGAATATATGAGTGTGGCGTTCCGCAAGGCCTTTGGTGTACCTCCCGGAAGGTATCGCCGACAAGTGGTGAAATGATCGCGCATCGTTGCGGTCGTTACAGACGGCAAGTTCCAACGCCCGGCGATAAAATCGATTGAAACCAGCCCAAATTTGTTCTCGAATCAACGCCGGACTCGAATCATCGGGCAATCTATAGCGTCTGCGAACTCTATGCCGCTCATGGATGCTACTAGCGATGTCCGTTACGAAACCGCACTACCTACTTTTTTGCGAAGGCAACCTCTGCCAACAAGGGCAGAACCTCGCTGCGGAACGAGGGCGTTGGCGTTTTGTCCTGGAGCATTTGGAGACAGGCGAACGCATCGAAGCCACGGACATTGAGTCGATTAGTCATCCCGATCGAACCGCATTGCTGGCGGTTTTGCGGGGATTGGAAGCGCTCGAGCAACCCAGCCGAGTGACGATGATCACCACCAACCGTTATGTTGCTCGCGGATTGCAATACGGGCTCGCAGAATGGCGAGAGAACGATTACTGCTGGGAGCACTTCGGTTCTGTCCAGCCGATTCGTAATGCGGACCTTTGGAAGCGAGTCGACTCTACGCTGAAATTCCATGAAGTTCGGTGCCGATGGATGAGTCAGGACCCGGCGTCTGGCGAAGGGGAAGGTGACGCGCGAGAGGTTTCTGTCGACACCGGTAACAAACCTACCGAGGATGTGACGCGTTCTGGTTCCGGTCGCACCCATCGCGATGATGATAGCTCACCGCCCACTGCCAAGCCAACGGAACCCCTCGGGGGACGATCTCGTTCGAAACCACCAAGGAAGGTCGAAACGCAACAACGTATGACTGGCAATAGGTCGAATGGATTCGATGCTTCGCGAGTGAAGTCTCGGTCTTTCAGTGCGATGGTTGGTGGATCGAGCGATGGAGATTGTCGAACTTCGGTCGTTGATTCGTCGATGGACGGGTACGAACAAGAATCTCGACATACCAATCGATTTCAATTCTTTGTCGACCAGTGTCGATCGACTACGATTGACCCGATCGTCGAGCCAAACGCGGTCTTCCCTGCGGCTCAGAATCAAGCGATCGAGTCCTGTACTCGCGAAGGGGTGGAAGACGATGTTTCAGAAAGTTTTCGAACGCCAGAGGAATCGGTAACGGTGTCTCTGGAGTTGCCGCGGACGTCACCGATGCCCTCTCTTATTCGAGACGCACGCCCCCTACTGTTCCTTTTGTTTCCCTTCCGGTGGATTTGGGGGACGATTCTCGGCGTGGATGCATTCTTAGTAGCATGCCTCCGTTGCATGTTCCTTTTGGATCCTCGCCGGGATCAATTTGAGCCAAGGAAATTCTAGGCCTTTCGTTAAGTACACGATGTATTGAACTTGCGTTATATTCGGAGCAAACGTGCAAACCCAATTGAATCTTGATTCGTTGAGCGATGTAATCAGCGGTGTATCCGCGAATCCTGCTGCGGTCTTGGGACCTCACTCGGTCGAGATCGACGGCCGAAGGGCTGTCGCAGTTCGGGGGTTTTTTCCAAGCGCCCAACAAGCGTGGTTGGTGGATCCCCGCAGCGAGTCGACGCGACCGATGCGTCGAGTCCATCCCTCGGGGTTGTACGAAGGATTGATTCCGACCGCTGATTCGGCACCTACGAATTACCGAATCCGCGTATCGAACTCCAACGGGAATACGATTGAAATGAAGGATCCATACTCTGT
>VGZN01000112.1 GCA_016872635.1 Planctomycetota bacterium
GTTCGAGCAACTCCCGCAGGAATCGGCTGTTGAAGTGAAGTGCCTTGACCACGATATCGATGCGGTCTCGCAATGCTTCGATGACTTGGTAGGTCCCTCCACCGGCATCGTCATTCGCCGTCAAATACCAAGCCGAGTCGGGACATTCCAAGGTTTGATCATAGAGCTCTGCATAATTGTCGGACATCAATGTTAAAAGCGCAGACTGTGTCCTAGTCGGAATCCGATTGTACTCATCGATGATCTTAACCCGCATCGTCAGCCACTTCCGCCAAGCGATCCCGATCTGGTCGATGCTCTGCGCTTTGATCAAATCTGCGGGAAGCGGGCTGCCGAGAAGATCCGAAATGGTCATCTGCGGTTGCCCTTTTTGAATTGCTCTTCGAACCTCTCGGATTGGATATCCCGCCAAAATCCCCATCAGCAGCGCGCTCGACGTCTTGCCTCGCCCTGGGCCGCCCACCAGCAAGCATTTCGCACGCACTGCGAATGTCAATAAAGGAAGCAAAACGAAACTGCAGTAACTTTGCCCTGACGGTAGGACTACTTGATCGCGTCGATCGCCGATCGGATACATCTGTGGGGGACCGTCGTTGTATTCGATGTCGTAAAACGGACTGATGATCGCGTGGTTCACAATCCAGAAGTACGCCTGCCGCAGTTTTTCATCCAGGGGCAATGCTGCCGTCGACTCACTCTGCCCTGATTCCGCCGGCCCTTTGTATAAATCGGCAACATCGAACGGAGGTTCTACAGAACGTTGGCTGGGATTAGTGGGAGCGTGGGAAACACGATTAAAGAATTGCTGGAACACGGAAGATCGATCGGCTGATAGGGTTACATTCGCTAACGGAATTTGCTCTCCAAGCTAATTTCCCGGATCGACTCCAGCGGATCAATCCCCCAACAGACTCCATAACGATCAATTCCCTTTTGAACGGAAACGGCGAAAAAACCAAGAGATGCATGGGAGCAACCCAATCGCAGCGACTCCTCGCACCGGTAAATCCCCCCACCAAGCCCACCAACCAACACGACCGTCCGGGACAGGCTCGGCAAGGATCCATCCTGCTTCCATTTTCGGCAATCGCTTCACCACCCTGCCATCTCCGTCCACCCAGGCAGTAATCCCCGTGTTAGATGCCACCAAAAGTGGCATCCGATTTTCCACAGCAGTCAATATAGCGCTGTTGAAATGGTGGTCGAGAATGCTCGATCCTCGAAACCAACCATCGTTGGAGATATTCACAAGCACGTCCGGAGAACTCCCCGAACGAATCAACCTCTGAACGTGGGAACGCATGAGATGCGGGACAAAATCCTCAAAGCAAACACTCGGTGCGACTCGCGTACCGTTAGCAAGCCGCCACGCCTTTGGCTCCTTACCGCTAGCCAATTCGCCAAGCCCCAACGCTTGCATGGCTCCGGGGATCCATGACAAGATCGGGATGTACTCTCCAAACATCACTAAGTGATTCTTTGCGTAGAACTCTGATTCCGATTCACTACCAGCGGCTGCCCGTTCGCTAGGATCAATCCAAAGGGCCGCGTTGTAACGCTGCAATTCTCCATCATGAACATTCCAAACATCGGTCCCCATCAAAAACTTCGGTGGACGACCATCGAAAACTTTGGTGAGCCGTTGCAATTTTGCGAGATGCGTTAGGCTCAAGTTCCGATAAACCACATCCAGCTTCTCTCGATCCATGTTCAATTGCGACGGCACATTCGGCCCTCGGTCCCAAATCATATAGGGAGCCGTCCCGGCAAAGACACTTTCCGGCCAAATCACCAAGTCGACGGGGCCGCTCTGCAATGCGTCGTGCGCTGCGCTACGGGTCGTTCGCTCATACTGAGCCCAGCCTCGATCAACCAGTTCCTGCGTCGCTTCAAACATCGTCGGCATCAGGTCCTGGACGAGAAGAAATCGGCCTAAAGGCTTGATCGGTTTCTGACCCTCGATGTACGCATCCCGAGCGCGAACACCCAGGATACTGGAACTCAACCACAGTGCGATCGTGAACGATGTCACGCTATGGGAAAACCGATCCCACTTCGACGATCTCGACGGGAAACGATTCTCATTTTCGGATTCCTCCGTTACAGATTTGACGCCCTTCGTTGACCTACCTGCCGGATCCTTTGCGTTGACGGATCGATCGTTTTCCCCTCGCACCTGCGATCGAAACTCTACCACTCGCTCTACCAACCAACCACCGGTGAGCATCATCATGAAGCCGATACCATATCCACCGAAGTGGGAGGCTAACGGTAGCATTACCGGCCATGGAGTCTGAGAATGAGCCAATGTGCAGCCTGCAAAGCCGGTCAGCATATACGACCGAATCAGCTCACAGGTCGTCCAAGCAACTGCGCATGACAATGGCAAGGGGAAGCGAAACCATCGACGCAGACTGGTCGCAATTACAAAAGCGACAGGTACATAAATCGCCAAATAAAGCGACAATGCGATCCAGCCTGCAGTCAACGGCCAGAAGGCCAACCGTATTCCCTGTAACAACGCCAGCCACATCACGCTGGCAGCCAACCAAGCCGAAAGCAATTCACGCTTCGTAAAACCGCCAGGATGCCGATGCACTCGCTGATGCACCCCGATCGCGAAGAGGACACAACTGAGCCAGCCTCCGATAGGCCATTGCAATGGAGGTTGCGCCACGTAGTACGACATACACAGTGTCCACGGCAACCATGGCCACAAAACGAGTGACGTGATCCATCGAGCCACTCCCGACGGCGAAGAAGCATCGGTTTTATCGTTCTGCTGGCTCACCGTAGGCGACCCACCAGGGCTCTCAAGGACCAGTTTGTCGGAGGGGGGATTGCTCATCCCTGGGATCGTAGACGGAAATCCGTTCGGCCTGAAGATAGATCCGAAAAAAAAGACGCCGCGTCGAACAAAACCAGCTGAAAGTCCTCTCCCTCTTCCAGCCGATCCCGCAATCAACGCGACGTCTCAGGTTTCATGTTCGGTTTGGATCGAGATCGATCAGACGCACCCGCTCGCTCGCCCCTGCTCCGGACAAGAAGTTGGCAATGCACGGCATGTGCCAATGGCTACGCGACACTTGAAAAGCCTCCCCGTCGCGTTGAGACGAAGCCCGCCAGCAAACCGAACCATCGGCAACTAATGGGGGATTAGACGCCAAAGAGCGATTAGTAAGCGACACCGGACGCCAGAGACTGCCGAAAAAAAAGACAGCAATTTCAACCAACATTTTCGTGTTAGTTCCGGGACAGGATCTCTGCTGCCACCTTTCTAAGCAGTTTTCGCGCGGCCGCGTCGAGTTTCTCGGCAACCTCGATTGCCTGAATCCTCTTTGGCCGACACCAACGTTCCTTTTCTTGCTGACTGGGGTATCTTGAGGCTAACTTCAAATTCAGAAACTCCGCTTTACTTGGCGGTGAGGCAACGGCATACTGCCCCGCCTGGCGTTTCCAGCCAGCCTGAGACCGCCGTTCGCTTATTCCCTTCGGAGCCATCGATGCGAAAGCCTTGGACCTCGCGTTTATCGGTGCTCGAACTCTCCACTCTGCGTTGGAGTTTCGAGGACGATGTGATGAGGTACAAGCAACATGGTTATGAAGCGATCGGGGTATGGCGTCCGAAACTCTCGGATTGTGGCGAAGCCAAAGGGCGGGAACTCCTTCATGAGTTGGGAATGTCCGTCTCGAGCCTTCATTGGGCGGGTGGCTTTACCGGGCACGATGGTCGTACGTTTCGGGAATCCCTTCACGATGCGCTCGATGCGGTCCAAATCGCAGCGGATCTCGAAGCGGATTGCCTGACCGTGCTCGCTGGTTCCAGGGCAGGTCACACGCGCAGCCACGCGAAGCGACTTTTTTCGACAGCCCTCAAGGAACTAGCCGAATGCGCTCAAGCACTCGGGGTACAATTGGCCGTCGAGCCCATGCATTCCGGCTGCGCTCATGATTTCACGTTCTTGACCAATATACCGGACACGCTTGAGATCATCTCGACGGTCGGTCGTAGCAATCTCGGGATTGTATTTGATTGCTACCACCTAGCCCAAGACACCCAAGCCTTCGATTGGCTTCCGAGCGTCGTTCCCTTTATCCGATTGGTTCAGTGCGCCGACTCGAAAACCGCCCCCCTTGGATTGCAAAACAGATGCATGCTCGGTCACGGTAGTGTACCGATCGTTGAGATCATTCGCACGATCGAACGGTATGGGTATGACGGCTACTACGAAGTCGAACTGCTTGGCGAGGATGTCGAAGAGTACGACTACGAGCAACTTTTGTCTGCTTCTCGCGACCTGCTCTGCAGCTTGGCGATCAGCTGATTAGGATTTACCGTGATCTTACTGATAACCAACGATGATGGCTACGAGGCTTGCGGATTGCAGGAGTTTGCCGCCGCGATGCGTGAGATCGGTGACGTCTATGTGATTGCTCCTGACTCCGTTCGGAGTTGTTGCTCCCACTCTGTCACTACGGCGGAGGAATTGCACGTCCAGCAAATGGCTCCAAAGGACTGGTCTGTCTCAGGAACCCCGACCGATTGCGTGCGAGTCGCCGTGCGTTGGCTTGGTATCCGCCCCGATTGGGTCCTCTCTGGAGTCAACGAGGGTGGCAATTTAGGAGTCGATATCCATTACAGCGGAACCGTAGCTGGAGCGCGTGAGGCGACACTGCTGGGCTACCGTTCCATGGCGATTTCGCAGTACTTGAGGCGAGACCGAGAGCGCAACTGGGTTCTAAGTGGTCAGCGCGCACGGTTTGCCTTCGAATCTCTCGCTCAGGAAACTCTCGAGCCAACCACATTTTGGAACATCAATCTACCGGTAGTCGATAACTCAGAGATCATCCTCCCTTTAGCTCACTGCGATCCGGAACCCGACATGCTCCACTTCGAATACGAGCATCTCGAGCGATTCACGCAGCCCGAACAAGGCCTGTCGCTCGAAAAAATCATCTACCGCAGCAATTATCAGCTGAGACCCCGTTCCGACCATCGCGACGTGGCGAGGTGCTTCGGGGGGGCCATTACCTGCACCCGCCTCGATGTCCGACTCGTGTAGAAACGTCGTCGTATCATCGAAATCGTGACTACCAAGACAGCCATTTCAAGGATTCATTAGCAAAGAAATGGTAATATCGGATGCGAGCGCCCCAGAAGCAACCACAGCGTTGCCATACGAATGGCGATCCCATTGGTGACTTGGTCGAGAATCACCGACTGAGGCCCATCAGCCACCTCTGGTGTCAACTCAACGCCGCGATTGATCGGACCGGGTGCCATGATCATGATCTCCGGTTTGCTGCGTCGCAGTCGCTCTTGATTCATCGCGTAAAGCAACGTGTATTCGTGCACCGACGGAAAGGGCCGAATCGCTTGCCGTTCGAATTGGATCCGGAGCAGATTCAATGCATCACAACGGGGCAGTATTTTGTCGAGATCATAAGCCACCTCGACCCCGAGCTTCTCCCAATTCTTCGAGACCAAGGTCGCCGGTCCGCAAACAATAACGTGAGCACCGAGCTTCAGTAGCCCCCATATGTTGGAACGAGCTGTGCGGGAGTGAGCGATATCCCCAACCAATGCGACCGTCAAACCGCGGAGCGACCCTCGGTTTTGTCGAATCGTCAAAATATCGAGAAGGCCTTGGGTAGGATGCTCATGCGGCCCATCTCCGGCATTGATGACGCTGCAGTCGAGACTTCGAGCGAGGAGATGAGGGGTCCCTGGCGAACTGTGCCGCACCACCACCGCATCGACCATCATGGCTTCGATCGTTTTCGCGGTATCGATCAATGTCTCCCCCTTGGAAACACTCGATCCCGACGACGAAAACTCGACCGTGTCCGCTCCCAACCGCTTGGCTGCCAGCGAAAAACTATTGCGAGTTCGAGTGCTGTTTTCAAAAAAGAGATTGGCGACCGTTTTCCCCTTGAGCAAATCAAGCTTGCGCCGACCATACTCGGTCGCAGCTTGCAACCTATCGGCATAATCGAGAATCAACGTGATTTCATCCGCAGTCAGATGCTCCAGTCCCAGTAGATGCCGGTGCCCCCATGTCTCGGGAATCGCGATCGACTGCTGCAAACCCACCTCTGTCGCCATAGCCATGAGCACCTTCTCCAATTAAGCCATCAAGCTAGCATCGTACCGATGCGGCGATTCCAATCCCAATCATTCGGTCAGTAAATCGTTAAGAGATTCAAATCGCACAAACGTAGACTAATGAATTTCTTTGCACCTGGGAAGGAGTTTCCGAACGGAGTTGACCTAACGTGTCCAGGGATGTGCCGATGCTATTTGCGTGGGAACGACAGACCTCCACGAGGCAGCATTTCCACCCGCCGCATGTCGCGTCCAGAATTTTCCTGGCCGGAACCAACGGCAATACACGTGAGCAGATCCAAGAGGAAAACGATGGCTAAATTCTATGTTCAAAGCGGTTCATTCCGAGGCATTGTCGATAGCTACGACGAAGAGTCTGCAGCGGTTTGGGCAATCCACCGCGTTATGGGTTACCGTGGTGCTGATAGCCGCGACATAGATCGCAGTGGAGTAGATCGCAGTGGAGTAGATCGCAGTGGAGTAGATCGCAGTGGAGTAGATCGCAGTGCTTTGGGTCAGTCGGCTTCCAAACTGCTTTCCAGCGAGCAAACCCGATCGGCATCGCGACCATCCGACGCCAACACACCTGAGACCGCGACTCCCTTCGATCCACTGATCGATTCTGTGGACGACGGAAACAGCCAAATCGAAAACGAGCTGCGTGAGCAAGCCGACGTAGGACTGTTTCGACTGGGCGATTCGATCGGAATGAGCGAACGAGGTTTTCATCGAAAGGATCGAACCAAGATCCCGACCAAGGAAGCTTTCCTCAAATGGATCCAATTGATGCATGCGATCAATGCGCTACAAGATCACATGGACCAAGCCTTTAGCGACTGGTGAGAAAACCAATCACTCGTTCCACCAACTCTCCCCTCCCAATACGGAGCCTTTACGGGACTAGGGAGGAACCATACCCGGCTCGCGAACCCCTGCACCCTGAACCTTAACCAATGAATCCCCCAAGTCCTTGCGTGCTTCGTCGCGATAACGAAGCAATCTCGCCAAAACCTCCGGCTCCTTGTCGGCCAAATTGTTCGACTCGGCTAAATCCAAGTCCAAGCGATATAGTTCCGGCTGTGTGATCTTTCGAGCAATGGACTTTCCAGGTTTGCCACCGGAGCCCGCATCCTTGGGATCAATGCACAGCACCTCGTGTGGCAGCATCAATTTCCAGACGCCGCTTCGGATCGCCTGCAACTCGTTCACACGGTAATAATGATAAAAGACCTCGTGTGGGCATTTCGCTTCCGGTCGGCACGTTAGCAAATCGAAGATATTCAAACCGTCAATTTTGCGACTCGGTAACTGAGCTCCGACAATCCCTGCAATCGTCGGTAAGAGATCGATCGTCATCGCTGTTTCGTGCTGAACACTCCCAGCGGGTATCTTGCCAGGCCACCGTGCGACCATCGGTACACGAACTCCTCCCTCATACACAGTTCCTTTACCTTCGCGCAGTCCCCTCGCCGTGCCCGCGTGATCTCCGTACGTCAACCATGGCCCGTTGTCACTCGTAAAAATCACCAAGGTCTTCTCTGTGATCCCCTGCGCATCTAACTCCTTCAATATCCTTCCGACCGTGTCATCAAATTCTTCGAGGACATCTCCATATAGCCCCCCGTTGGACCTGCCGGCATGCT
Organism: Planctomycetota bacterium; assembly: GCA_016872635.1. Taxonomy (GTDB): domain Bacteria; phylum Planctomycetota; class Planctomycetia; order Pirellulales; family Pirellulaceae; genus JBKCUI01. Next base: position 7,750 of record VGZN01000112.1, read on the forward strand.
CGGCCCCGACGAACAATGGCACGTGTGGAAAGGTATGTGCGTAGTACAGGAAAAAAGGATCCTTCTGCGCACGACGAATAAAATCGACGGCAAAATCAGCATAACTTTGCGTGAGGAGTTTCTGATCCTCTGCATCTACGTCCTCGTCAATCACTTGGTTCCCATGGAACAAAGGTAACGGTGGATACGAACTAGGTTTCGAACCAGCACCGTGTGGCCACATATCATTTGAATAAGGAAGGCCGAGGTACTCATCAAAGCCATGCTGCAGCGGCAAGAATTTCTCGTGGTGACCCAGATGCCATTTACCGACCATTCCTGTCCGATACCCCAACGGCTTAAGCAGTTCTGGAAGCAACGTTTCGTCCTCGTGGATACCATTCTTGCTGGCAGGAAATAATGCCCCGTGAATCCCAAGACGATTCGCGTAACAACCTGTTAACAAACTCGCACGCGATGCCGAACATACCGGCTGAGACGAATGGAAGTCAGTAAAGCGAACCCCTCGCTCCGCGATCGAATCCAAGTGCGGCGTCTTCCATCGGGTCTCTCCGAAACACCCCAAGTCTCCGTAACCGAGATCGTCCGCAAAAATCAAAACGATATTGGGTCGATTCGAGGAGTCGCTGCTAGCATTGACGAATGCATCGGTACCCCATGAGCGAGTCCCCCCAAACAGGCCGGCGTTTGCCAGGACAAGGAAAGAACCGAAAATAATCCGACGAATTCGGCCCATTTCCAAACTCGCTTTTAGGGCATCCCTCTCCAGTTGAACTTGTCGTGGAATCCTGTTTACTTCATCCGACATGGTCATACATCCTCCGACGGAGTTTCAGCTAAACCGCTGCGACTTGCTCCTAGAGCAGCCAACAACTCGGTGTCTTTCTAACCGATCAAGCTACCTAGCCGCCGATCAAGCTACCTAGCCGACGATCAAGCTACCTAGCCGATCGAGCGGGGCACGATACACTGATGTGTCAGTATACTCGAGTACACCATCCCCGACCGAAGGCAAAGGAAATGATTCGGAAAGCGATCACGGCAGGCTTGATTCTGGGAGCAGGGCTTTTCGCAGGTTGGATCCTTCACTCCGACTTGGAAACGCCGTTGGCATTCGCCTCCCCCCAACGCGACACCCCACCTGTCGTTCAAGCGCCTGCCATTCAGGCACCCGCGATCGCACAGGGCCAACTTGCGCAGGGCCAACTTGCGCAGGGCCAACTTGCGCAGGGCCAACTTGCGCAGGGCCAACTTGCGCAGGGCCAGGCTCTCGCTGCAGGCCAGCAAGCAGGGTTGGTGATTGGACCGGCAGACGGGGCACCGATGGCCTTTCCACCTGCTCTCCAACTCCCCGAAGGATTTATTCCAACCACGACCGAAGAAGCAGTCCATGTTGCTGTCTACGAGGCGGTCAATCGCGGCGTCGTGAATATCTCCACACGCGCTGTACGTCCTGAAGCTTTTTTGCTCGTTGCTGAGATCGAAGGCAACGGCAGTGGCTCCATCATCGATCACCAAGGTCACGTATTGACGAACTATCACGTGATCGAAGGAGCCCGGGACATCAACGTCACACTCTTCAATGGCGAATCGTTCCCTGCTGAATTGGTCGGGCAAGATCCCGATAACGATATCGCAGTGCTCAAGATTTCAGCTCCGGTCGAACTTCTCTTTCCTATCACGTGGGGAGACTCGAGCAACCTGCGTGTCGGTCAACACATCATCGCGATCGGGAATCCATTCGGCCTCGAACGGACCATGAGTACTGGGATCATCTCCAGCCTCAATCGCCAAATCACCTCCAAGACCCGTCGTTCGATCCGTTCGATCATCCAAATCGACGCTGCGCTGAACCAAGGCAACTCGGGCGGTCCCTTGGTCAACGCACGCGGTGAATTGATCGGAATGAACACTGCTATTGCAACCCGAAGTGGCGATAACGCTGGGATCGGTTTCGCCATTCCGGTAAACACCATGAGCCGCGTCGTACCGCAATTGATCGCCACCGGCCGCGTCGCACGTCCTACGATTGGGATCCTTCAAGTCTTCGAGACCGAGCGCGGCTTGTTGATCGTTAATATGACCCCTAACGGTCCCGCTGAAAAAGCGGGATTACAAGGCTCGCGGGTAGAACGGCGAAAGGTACGTCGCGGTTTTGGGGTATTTGAACAAGAAACCGTCGACCACAGCCAAGCAGACCTCATCATTTCCATCGATGGCCAAAAGGTGAAGCAAGCCGACGATTTGTTGAGTGTGATCGAAACCAAGAAGGCGGGCGACACAGTCGCGCTCAACGTGATTCGCGAGGGAAAATCCCTTCAAGTTCCCGTGACCCTAGGATCTGGCGAATGATTCCCTGGGAAAAAATCGATGCAGCAACAGCGGTCATCTTCGACTGCGATGGTACGTTGGTCGACTCGATGCCAATACACTACTTAGCATGGCATCGAACCATGTCCGAAGTCGGACTGGTGTTCGAAGAAGATCGCTTTTATTCGCTGGGAGGAATGCCGACCCATCGCATCATCGAGATGCTGGCTCATGAACAAAAAGTCCTCGTCGACCCGCATGCGACAGCACTGCGAAAGGAAGAAGCGTTCCTCGAACTGATCCATTTGTTGGAGCCGATCCATATGGTGATCGAAGTCGCAGATCGCTTGCGCGGTAAAAAGCCGATCGCTGTCGCCAGCGGCGGTTTTAGGGACATCATCAAGAAGCAATTGACCCATGTCGGCATCGTCGATTGGTTTGATGTGTTAGTGTCTGCCGAAGACACCTCGAAACACAAACCGGAACCAGACGTGTTTCTCGAGACCGCCAAACGCCTAGGCATCCCTCCCCAATACTGTTTGGTCTTCGAAGATGCAGATTTGGGTATCGAAGCAGCCCGTCGTGCAGGAATGCAATGGATCGACGTCCGCGACTATTATGAATCCAAACGGATACCCATCCTATCGTGATTATCGGGTATCGTTGGATCTGGTTCACCATCGCGGTAATCCTACTGCTAGGATCGTTACCCTACTCGCAGTCGCTCCATCTCGACCGCTCCTTGGAGAGGATGTTCCCCCAAGCAGACCCCGATCGGTTAGCCTTTGAGCGGCTCGAATCCGAATTCGGTGTCTCGCACTTTCTGGTATTTGCTTATCGCGACAAAACGTTGTGGAGTTCGGATGGAACAGGAATCGACCGTGCCGCGGAAGTGCGCAAATCGATCGAGTCCATCCATGGCGTTAACTACGCTCTCGACCTCTCTCGTGTCGACGAAATGCTCTCAACCCTTCGCGGGCCGAGCGCACTACTGAGCCAACTTTCGGGAAAACGCCCGCAACACCCGCTGGTCGATCCCAAAAATCAACTCGCGGGCAGGTACCGCGAATTGTTCACGGGACAAACCCACGCAAAAAATACCGACCTCGTCGCCATCGGTGTGCTCCTCGACCCGAGTGTCGAAACATCGCGCACACTCACTGAAATTCGGAAACTTTCTCAAAGCACCCCTGGTGGCCTGCTAGTCGGCCACCTGGCTATGGTCGATGAAGGATTTCGTGAAATCGAACAAGACGGTAATCGACTTGCTATCTACTCAACGATCAGTTTGATCGCCCTCGTCTTGATCGGCTTCCGGTCTTGGCGCTGGGCTTTGATTACGATCGCTGTTGTTCAATGGTCGCTCGTTGTGACCCGCGCTCTGTTGGTGCTGCTCGACTGGGAACTGACCATGGTCTCGTCGATGCTTTCCTCAATCGTCATGGTCGTCGGCGTGGCCACAACCATGCACTGGATGTTCGGCTACCAATCCGCGTACGAAGAAGACCTTGGAGATCGCGAAGCCATCAATGGAGACGCTGCCCATGGTACCCCAGAGGCCTTTCAACCTCGCAAGCGTGCAGAAAAAGCTCTGCGTGCGTCCATGAATCGGTTATGGATACCGAT
>VGZN01000113.1 GCA_016872635.1 Planctomycetota bacterium
ATCGCTCATCGATCCCACCGCGATTAGCGCCAAATGCATAAAGATCGTCCGGATGAAGTTTGATCCGGCGTCCTGGATGCAAGAAACTGCGAGGAACCCATGTTGGGGTCAGTCGCAACAGGCCGTCACCCGCATCGAGGGCTTGCTCCAAAACACGAGCCACATTGTCCTTTGAAATCAAACCTTGATCTAATGCGATACCCGACATGAAAACTTCTCAAACGTGGATTGGGGTGGGATAAAGCGGAACTAAGGGAAATTGATATCACATTCCGCGGTTTTTAAGGGAGCTTTGTTGTATGGTCCCCGGGGCTCAATCGCAAGCCCCGAAACCGCGGTTCCCACCAAACGAAGGCTTGCGATTTTGCGTCCGTTCGGCGACGATGCGTGTTCGACTCCACGTTGATGTTTCCGAGTTGTCTCCTCCGAATCCTTTACCGAACTCCCTTTCAGCCGTGAACACTCTCCCATCGATCCGCCGAGCCATCATCAGCGTCGGCGACAAAACCGGACTGGCCGACTTTGCCAAACGATTGCAAGCCTGCGGTGTGGAAATCTACAGCACCGGGGGAACTCGCAAGTTCCTCCTCGATCACGGGATCGAATCGGTGGAGGTTGCTCAGTACACTGGGTTTCCCGAAATGATGGATGGCCGGATCAAGACGCTCCACCCGAAGATTTTCGGCGGCATCCTGGCCCGGCGTAATCTCACGGAAGATACGCACTCGTTGCACGAGCACGGCATCCTCCCGTTCGATTTGGTTTGCGTGAATTTGTACCCCTTTGCCGCAACGATCGCCAAACCAGGAGTCACGATTGAGGAAGCGATCGAGCAGATCGACATCGGCGGACCAAGCTTGATCCGCGCGGCATCGAAGAATCACGCATTCGTCACTGTCGCAACTCATCCCACGCAGTACGATGCCATCGCAAGCGAACTCGAGAGCCAAGGAGTCACCAGCGATGCTTTGCGTTGTCGACTCGCCGCCGAATGCTTTGCGTCCACCGCGGCGTACGATGCCACGATCGCAGAGTACCTCCAATCCTCCCTCGACAACGATGCTGGATCCTCGGCCCCTGTGCTTCCTACGAATATTTCGGTTCGGCTGACAAAGGAACTGGATCTGCGCTACGGTGAGAACCCTCATCAAAAAGCAGCGCTCTACGCCCGCCCCTACAGCGGTGGTTCGCTCGTCGGTGCAAAGAAACTGCACGGTAAAGAACTCTCTTACAATAACTTGCTCGACCTCGACAGCGCGTTTTCCATTGTTCGCTCGTTTGCAAAACCCTCTGCCGTGGTCATCAAGCACAACAATCCATGCGGAGCAGCTTCGGCACACAAACTTTCATTCGCGTGCCGCAAGGCCCTCGACGGCGATCCGCAAAGTGCGTTCGGTGGGATTCTGGGTTTCAACCAGATCGTCGAAGCCGATACGGCTGAAGTCCTTTGCCAGCCCGGCCTCTTCATCGAAGCCATCGTCGCTCCAGAGTTCACCCCAGAAGCTGTTGAAATCCTAACGACCAAGCCCAAGTGGCGAGACAATGTTCGGTTGATGGCCATCGGACACCTCGGCCCTGCGCAAACGCAACTCGATTATCGATTCATCAGCGGCGGAGTCTTGGTCCAAGAAGCCGATACTCTTCCCCCGGCGAACCTGACTTGGAAAACCGTTACCAACGTCCCCGTGGTCGACGAGCTTTGGGATGACATCGCCTTCGGTTGGGAAATGGTACGCCATGTGAAGAGCAACGCGATCGTGCTCGCTCGCGACGCAGCATTGGTCGGTGTTGGTGCTGGCCAAATGAGCCGCGTCGACAGCGTCGAGATCGCTATCGATAAGGCAGGTGAACGGTCCCAAGGAAGTATCCTAGCTTCCGATGCATTCTTCCCCTTTCCCGATTCGATCCACCGGGCCTCCCAAGCAGGTATCATCGCCATCATCCAACCAGGTGGTTCTCGGAAGGATGACGAGGTCATCGCCGCTTGCAATGAGCACCGCATCCCCATGATCTTCACCGGCCAACGGCATTTCCGCCACTAAGCAACACGAACTATTCGCCCCAGCCGAGCCACGCGTGTGAGCAAGTGGCAACTGGTCGCTGGAACCCGGCATCCCCCGGCGCTGGATCCCCCGACAATGGGCATGATCGTAAAATCGCAACGAGCTGTTCCAGGGTGCCTCCACCCGGCGCTAAGGCTTAGGGCTCGGATGAAATCCGCGTCGCGACTCTTTCGCCGGCTCACGCCAGCAACTCTTGGATCACTCGGGCCGGCTCTACCCCCGTTAATCGCAAATCAAGCCCTTGATTCTTGAACGTGAAACGCTCGTGATCAATTCCGAGTAAATGCAACGTCGTTGCGTGGAAGTCCCGGATGTGGACTGGATCTTTGACGATGTTGTAGGAGAAATCATCGGTCTCGCCATACACCGTACCACCTTTGATCCCACCCCCTGCCATCCACATGGTGAAACAACGTGGATGATGATCCCGACCGTAATTCTCGCGCGATACGCCCCCTTGGGAATAAATCGTTCGTCCGAACTCGCCACCCCAGATGATCAAGGTCGAATCCAATAGTCCGCGGCTCTTGAGGTCCGTGATCAAACCGTAGGTCGCACGATCAACGTCCTTGCACTGCGACGGCAATCGAACCGCTACGTTCCCATGGTGATCCCAGTTGTTGAGATAGATCTGAACAAACCGGACATCGCGCTCCACCATTCTGCGGGCTAACAGCACTGAATTGGCGAAAGTCCCAGGCTTCTTGGCGTCTTGGCCGTACAACTCCATCGTGCTCTCCGGTTCGTCGGCGATGTTGGTCAATTCGGGCACACTCGACTGCATGCGAAACGCTAGTTCGTATTGCTGGATCCGAGTGTGAATCTCCGGGTCTCCCACAGCTCGGAAATTCATCTCGTTGAGGGACTTGAGTCCATCGAGTGTCTTCCGCCGGACATCCATCGGTACGCCGTTTGGATTATTGATGTAAAGGATGGGATCCCCGGCGGATCGGAAACTGCATCCCGCATGCTCGCCTGGCAAACAACCCGATGACCAAAGCCGTGCGGAGATCGCTTGGATCTGTTCGGTATTCGATGGCTGCGCAACCAGCACCACAAAAGTTGGCAAGTTGCTGTTCATCGAACCCAGTCCATACGAAAGCCACGAACCCATGCATGGTCGGCCTGTGACCATATTGCCTGTTTGCATCAACGTGATCGCAGGCTCATGGTTGATCGCCTCGGTATGCATCGAGCGCACGAAGCACAAATCGTCGGCTACCTTGGCCGTCTCCGGCAGCAGTTCCGAGATCCACATCCCGGACTGACCATACTGTGCAAACTTGAATTTCGAGGGTGCGATAGGGAACCGCGATTGACCGCTGGTCATCGTGGTCAACCGTTGTCCATTGCGTACCGACTCCGGTAAATCCTTGTCATAGTACTCGTTCATTTGGGGCTTGTAATCGAACAAGTCCATCTGGGACGGGCCACCTACCATGTGCAGGTAGATAACTCGTTTGGCCTTTGGGGCAATGTGGGGCAATGTGCCGAGCCCTGTCCCAGACTCCGCATCGGCTTCCATGGCATTGGCCAGCGGCATTCCCAACGATGCAAGGGCTGCCATACCGAGCGCGTTCCCTCCCCGACGAAAGAACTGGCGCCGCGTTTCGCTGCGCACATACTCCGAAAAAATTGGATGGACGGATGGATCTCGAAACATTTCTCTGCTCATTTCGTTAACACCTCATCCAAATTCATCAGAACATTGACACCCATAGTCCATGCCGCAAGCTCGGCCGGATCTATTGCCGCGTCGGATCGGGTCGCCCCAATCATCGATAAATCTTTAGCCTCTTCAGCGTGCCCTTTGTAATGCGTCAAAAGATCATTGAGGGCCCCTTGGATGACCCCTAGTTCCTCGCCTCGCAAAGGCCGTGCTAACAATCGGTTAGAGATCGATTGGAGACGCGACACGGGATCATTCGCATCCGGAAACTGCTTGATGGTTTTCTCCGCCAAGATCCTCGCAGCTTCGATAAACTGAACATCGTTGAGGGTTACCAAGGCTTGCAAAGGAGTGTTCGTCCGTTCGCGTCGAACCGTACAAACCTCGCGGGCAGTTGCGTTGAATACCTCCATGTTCGGGGGTGGAGCAGACCGTTTGAGAAAGGTATAGATGCTGCGTCGGTATAGCCCGGCTCCTGTATCGGCGACGTAATCCCGGGTGTTGCTACCTGGCATTGCGACCGCCTCCCATACACCTTGAGGCATATACGGCCGAACGCTTGGTCCACCGAGTTTTTGAACCAGCAACCCGCTGATCGCAAGCGCATAATCCCGAATCATTTCGGCATCCATTCGGAAACGCGGCCCTCGTGCGAGAAATTTGTTGGACAGGTCCAAAGCCAGCTTTTCTTGGGAAACACTCGCCGACTGTCGATACGCCGAACTCGTAACCATCGTGCGGAACATATTCTTCATGTTCCAACCATCCTCACGGAACGAGATTGCGAGAAAATCAAGCAACTCCGGATGGGTTGGCAACTGACCTGTTACACCAAAGTCACCCGAGGTTGAAACCAACCCCAAACCAAATACCTCCTGCCAGAATCGATTGACCGCCACCCTAGCGGTGAGGGGATTGTCATCTTGCAACAGCCACATAGCGAAGCCGAGCCGATTCCGAGGCACCTCCGGCTTCATCGGATGCAACACTTTCGGTGTTTCCGGCAGAACTTCATCGGCCCGTTTGTCGTACTCTCCTCGCATAAGAATGTGAGCCTTGGGGGGCTCATTCTTTTCGTTCATCACATGGGCGATCGTTCCTCGCCGCAAAATCTCACCCTTCTCGTCGACGAGCCTTTGATGATTTGCCACCAACGCGTTGAAGCTCGCATCTTTTGCCCCCAAGAACCAACTGTAGAGTTCCTCGGTTTCTTCAGGCGTGCGCGCCGTTTTTCCGATGAGGTATTGCCATCTGGGCAGCTGACCTATCCCTTGCAGTTCGTCCACTGCCAGGACTTTGCGGTAAATTCGGATATCTTGCAATTTCGCGTCCGTGGTCGGAGCGGTTTCATGCCGACGCCCGATGCGCAATGGAACCGTCGTGCGGATGGTCTCTGTTAGCGTATTATTCGTGACATTCTTCCCGACTTCTCGGCCATCGATGTAGATCTTTACCCCTTCGCCCTTCGACGATCCGTCGTAAGTGATCGCTACGTGCTGCCATCGCGACGCGTTCAATCGCTCTGTCGAAGTTACCATGATGCCGTTTTCGGGCCACTTATGGATAATGTGCATAGCGACATTGCCATTCACGGTCCAAACATCCCAACCCCGGTGAGCGTCCCCTTCATGCATCCGGGCCAGTAGCGAACCGTTTTGGTTGTCTGCACCGGGTCGCACCCAGAGAGAGACGGAAAAAGGTTGATCGCGTTCAAAATCACCGATCGGCAATGTCGGAAACAAATCTTTGTTCACTTGCCACGCGAAATCGCCCACGTGTCCAGGAGCGAGCGTTGCATCGGAGGCCAAACCGATCCGCCTTAATTCACCTTGATGCAACGCCTCGATCGACTTTGTATCGTTAGATCGAAGGGGTAGGTGTGCCACCAGGGTATCGTTTGCGGGAAGCGACTCCCAAGCGATCGAGTCACGCTCAGCGGCGTTCCCGAGGAATGCATCGAACCCAGGTCGAGCCTCCGCGCGGCGTTGCTCGATGGCTTGCTTCGCCTCGGCGATCAATCCATCGAGCGATCCGAATCGCTCCCGATCCTCATCGAGAGGAACTTGGATAATCGGCGGCGTATCCTTGGCGTTCCCATCCATTGCGTTTTGGGTTGTGTTGTTGAAGAATGCCGCGAGTTGATAGAACTCTTTTTGGGTGATCGGATCGAATTTGTGATCATGGCAGACAGCGCAACCAACCGTCAGTCCCAACCAGACTTGGCCTGTGGTTTCAACGCGATCTCGCGTATAGAGAACCCGATACTCCTCATCGATCGCGCCGCCTTCACTGGTCGTGATGTTACAACGATTGAAGCCACTTGCGATTCTTTGATCGAGCGTTGGGTTGGGCAACAGATCCCCGGCGAGTTGCTCAATCGTGAATTGATCGAAAGGGAGATTGCGATTGAACGCCTTGATCACCCATTCCCGATACGACCACATTTCGCGGTAATTGTCGAAATGGATACCATGCGTGTCTGCATACCTTGCATAATCAAGCCAATACCGTCCTCGATGCTCTCCCCACTCCTGCCTCGATAGCAATTCATCGACGTAATTCTCGTAGCGTTCAAGGGACGGGTCCGATAGTACCCGTTCAATCTCTTCGGGGGATGGTGGCAAACCGATCAGATCCAACGAGACCCGGCGGATCAAAGATCGGATGTCTGCTTCGGGAGCAGGCTCCATCCCCTTCCGCTCGAGCTCGGCCAAGACAAACCGGTCGATGGGGTTTCGGACCCAGGCAGGGTTACGAACTTGGGGAAGCTCGGGTTTACCTGGAAGGATATAGGCCCAATGGCCTTGATACTCTGCACCTTCAGCGATCCATGTCTTCAGCAACTCCTTTTGGGCCGCGGTGAGGGACTTGTGAGACGATGGTGGAGGCATCACCTCATTCTCATCCGTCGACATGATCCTCTGGACAATCGAACTCTCATTGGGTTGACCAGGAATAATCGCCTTTTTCTCAACCGCAGCATCCCGCAAGTCGAGCCGAAGCTCTGCGGCTCGTTTGTTGACATCCGGACCATGGCACGCAAAGCAGTTGTCGTTGAGTATCGGTCGTATATCGCGGTTGTATTGTACCGTACCACCTTCGCATACCGCGAACGAGGAACAAGCTATCACGAACGAACAGAATGCGGCGTAAAAGGAGTTACGACACATGGGCAATTCCAAGTGGTGAGGGTGGAAGAATCGAAACGGGGTGGGGGTATTGGGGTGAGCAAGCGGGTTTACCGGAGGATCGATCTACAACCTGCGATCCACCGAGTGAATCCCGAAGAGGGACACCACCTTGGACACAGTTTGGTTACTCGGCAACTCCACATGGGAATATTACGCTTCCGTCTACCATTTTTCTCCGAAATCGCCCAGTTGCAATCCTCCACGAGCCCCTTTCGTCAATTCACATCCGAAACCATCGAGGCTAGCATTCCCACGCTCCACATCGACCAGCGGTATCGCGGCGAAGAATAGCGGGACCGGCTAAGCATCCGTCGACGCAGGACGCGGCTTAACCCGTTTGGTTGCGGGTAGCGGATCGGTCGGCCAATCCGTCTTCATGATTTCAGGGTCGAACCCACGCGAAGAGAGGAAGTACTTCAGTTCTTGAATCTTCATTTGAACCGCCGACTCTTCGCTCCGGTTTTCGGGAGCTTGCCGGCTTAGTCGCATCAAATGCTCAAACGCCAAGTCGACATCGGAAGCAGTAGGTGGCTGTGGTCGCACAGCGCGATTCCCTTGGCCCGTTGACTCGGTGAGGTCACTTTGGCGCCGTCCTGTCAGTCGGTCGGAGAGTCGACGACCGTACGTGGTTCCGGAATCGAGCGGGGTGATCAAGAAAACGATACCAACTCCAAATGCCAAGCCGGCAATCGCGGAAACGGCGACCAAGGTTGAGTTCCCTGGTCCGAGCGGACGATCGTTGACAATCGGGGCATCGAGACGTGTGAGCAGACTCACCGACGGGGAGGAGTCTCTCGTCGCGGTCGCTTCCGCCAATTCCTTTTCCGCCGCATCCAAGATCACCGTGCGCGATTTCACATCCGCAGACAAATTTGCATATGCCGCGCGCTGATCTGCGAGTTTCGCCAACCGCAGTTCCAACCCTTTCTTCTGTGTCTCGAGTCGCTCCATCTTTTGCCTTGCCACTTTGATATCGGCCTCGACGCTTAGCAACGAGGCTTTCAACTCATTTGAAAATCGATTGGCAATCGTTCCTTGAGCGGTTCTCGATGCGATGACCAGCGGGTGATCTTCGGTAAATCGCCCTACCAACTGAGAACCGTTGAGCTGGGCGTCCACTAATCCCTCTCGGAATCTTTTTAACCCAGGTTGGCTGTTGAGCAGTCCGCTGGGGGCAACCACAAGTGACTCAGGATCCTCGATGGCCTTGAGGAGTAGTTCATGGTCCGACTCTAGTTGGTTGAGGATTTGCTCGGTTTGGCGAATCTCGTTTTTAATTTGATCGAATTCGATTCGCGAGGATGAACCTCCAGCAACCATATCGGTCAATCCTCTCAAGTCCGAGAGATCGGCCCCGGACTCGCTTTCCATCCGATGGAGTTTCTCAGTGGCGGCTGCCAATTCCCGTTTTGCCGACTCACGCGCATGAAGCAGTTCACCGATGACGCTGTCCGCGCGGGCACCCCGAACCTGCTGCAGTCGGCTTTCAAGAGCGTCGCAGATCGCTTGGTTCAATGCCAACGCCCTCGATTGCGAGTCGGAATTAACGTCGATGTAGATCACTTCGGTAGTGCCGAACTCTGTTCCTTTAGGGGCATGCACCGAGATCGATCGCGTGGCAATTTCATCGACCAATCCACTCGACGGATAGGAAGACGTGTCCGCTTTTTTGGGGACCAATGCGGAAATCGGCAGCCATGAGGGGCGATCCTCTGGGCCAATTTTTTGCAACGCACCTCGTACCACTTGGTGGCTTTTCGCCATTTCCAGGATCGTTTCCTGCGCGGCTTTAAGTTCCGGTTGACTTTGGAACCGCCCCAATCGCATCACCGCTCCGTTAGCCTCGTCGCGAACCAATATTGCTTGTGAAGCTAGAAACGTGTTTGTCTTGAACAGAATCACATATCCCGCTCCTAATAGGCCGAAAAGGAACGTCGTCCCAATCCATAACGGAGCCCAAATCAGCAGTCCCCGTAGCAGGTTCTTGAAGATCGGATTCGCGATCAAGGAACTCATCGTGCTTTTGTTTCCATCAGACAAAACTCCCTTCAACCCACCACGCGGTCGGTGTTTTCCAGGGGAGCCAATCGATCAAATGACCCGGCAGTAACATCCGACCAGGGTTCAACTCGAGTATGCATCCCTGTTCCATGAAACGGTCTAGGATCAAGGACGTTCCCATGAAGAAAAAAACAATGCGTGAACTCGTTTCGGAATATTCTAAACGGAACAGGAGTCAGAGAATTTCTAAAGTTTGCGGAGGAAACCTTTCGCATCAGCTACACCCTTGGTGGTTGTCCCTACTGATTTCTCGGTTCCCCAATTATCTTGTGCGAGTATCTCGTGCGAGGAGACTATCCTGTTCACTGCTCTTCGTTGCTGATTCCGTTCGATGCTCCTGTTCGATGACAAAATCCAGTGTCAAAATGATCGGGTTAGTCCAATTGTGCCTGACCAGCATTACAAATATCTCAACCCTGATAGTCCGTTGGAATCGCCAGTAGTCCATCGCAACCAACAGTAGACCACCTGCAATTGAGACCGCAACTTGGAACCACCCCTCAACGACACCATCGAAGCCATCAATCGACGCGCCTACGATGCTATGGCCAAAAACGAGCACTTTCTGACGACACCGGTGCTCACATCGGAGTTGAGCAAGCCCCTCGAAATCCTCGATGCACGAGGTTGGCTCGGCGGGAACATTCGAGGGTGGAAAGTACTGTGCTTGGCCGCTGGTGGCGGGCGACAAGGCCCACTCTACGCTGCTGCAGGAGCAGAGGTAACCGTCGTCGACATCAGCCCGGAGGTGCTCGAGAACGATCGACGCGTGGCCGCTGAACTCGGAATGAACCTTCGAATCCTGAACGTTTCCATGGTCGACCTCGCCCCTCTGCACGATGAAGAGTTTGATCTGGTCGCACATCCCGTTAGCACCTGCTACGTGGTCGACGTGGCTTCGGTATTTCGAGAGGTATCGCGCGTATTAAAACCAGGCGGACTCTACGTGTCGCAACATAAGCAACCGGTTAACTTGCAAGCATCCTTGCGAACCATTAATGGCTATTACACCATCGAAACAGCGATTGGAGATCGAACGAAAGGGGTAGCTCCTGGAGAATCCAGCTGGCTTCGAGAATCCAGCACCGCGGAATTCGCCCACTCGCTCGAAACCATCTTAGGTGGAATATGTCGCTCAGGAATGGTGATTGAAGACATCTCCGAGCCGGACCATGCCAAGGCGAACTCTGCTCCGGATAGCATGTCCCATCGCAGCCGGTTTATCCCGCCTTACCTTCGCATAAAAGCGCGGAAACGGGGTGACGCCAAACCCCGCTCACTCATCCTATCTTAACACGGTCCTCCGATTGGAGCTAACCTTGAACGCTCCAGCGCTCCGTCTGTAATCAGCTCAGTACACAGGCCCTCCAAAAGGCTTAACCCTTCAGAAACATTTCAGGAATGGCGGGACCATGGCATTAGGGCCCTACGCCAGATATGCTATGCATCAGTTGGTTTTCCCTCCTCCCCATTCTTCCCGGCCCACGTCCAAGTCCCTACCCACAAGTACCTACCCCAAACTTTCTCAAGAGAAGCAAATCCATGAGCGACTCTGCGTTACCTATAGAAAACAACGCTTCGAGACCCAGTCCAACCGTCGTGTGGCTGATATGCGCGATGGCCGCCATCGGTTTTGCCTTCGACATCTACGAATTGTTGATGCTGCCGTTGATCATCAAACCTGCGATCGCTGCGTTGACAGAACCTTACGTTCAGCAGTTGGTGGAAGGAGGAATGGCACTTCCAGAGGCGAAAGCTGCTTGGGCACCAGGTAGCGACAACTACACGTCATGGGCTCGCACGCTGTTCTTCGTCCCGGCCTTGGTCGGCGGTGTTTTCGGCTTGCTCGGAGGATACTTGACCGACCTCTGGGGCCGACGACGAGTACTGACAGGTAGCATCCTACTTTACGCTTTGTCTGCATTTGCAGCGGGTTGGTTGGTCACAGATCTATACCAACTCCTTTTCTTCCGATGCCTCGTCTTCATCGGGGTCTGCGTTGAGTTCGTTGCTGCCGTCGCTTGGCTGGCGGAATTGTTCGACGACCCTGTTCAGCGAGAGAAGGCACTAGGTTACACCCAAGCGTTCTCGTCGATCGGTGGATTGCTCGTCGGGTTCGCGAATGTGTTGGCTGCCCAATGGGCGGAGAGTCTTCCCGAAATCCAAGGCCAACACGAAGCTTGGCGTTACACCCTCATCTCTGGTGTGCTTCCGGCACTCCCGCTGATCATCATTCGCTGGTTCCTTCCGGAATCTCCAAAGTGGCAACAAAAGAAGCTTGCTGGGCAACTCAAACGCCCCAGCATCGCGGAGCTCTTTTCGCCGCAATTGATCCAAACGACGATCGTGACCACGCTGATGTTCGCTGCTAGCTACGGAATCGCCTTTGGCGCAATCCAGCAACTTCCCCAGATCCTGAGTGGCCACGCAAAGATTGTTGCCGATGCGGATGCTGAAGCTGCGGTCAAGGCAAAAGTAATTTCAGAGAAGACAGGCAAACCTGTACTACCGGGACAACTGAAGGGTATCACAGCCAACGTCAAGGACGAAGAAGTGGCGAAGGTGACGATATGGCAAGAAATCGGGGGGCTCTTCGGCCGCTTCGCATTGGCTATCCTGGCAGTGATCATCGCTAGCCGCAGGAATCTGCTG
>VGZN01000114.1 GCA_016872635.1 Planctomycetota bacterium
CACAGCGTTTGGGGCACTCTTCTTTCCCAGCACTTCGCGCCGGTCGGTGGGATACGAATTTCGGGATTCGAGATGCTCAAAGGGCTCGAAGGGATTACTACCCATGAGTCGAGTTGTTGGATACCTATCTTCGATAACACCCAAGATATTCCCTCGCTCGCCAAACAAGTCGACGAATACTTCCATGCTCATCCCGAAGAGCCTTGCTTGGCGTACCTAATCCGACGCCATGGTATGTACACTTGCGGCAAGGATCTCGCGGAGGCTACTCGGCATATGGAGGTCATCGAGTTCCTTTTGGAATGTTTGGGACGCTCCACACGTTTGGCTTAAGCTCCCGGTTTGCCTCTTGAATGGTGAGCCTCAAAACCGGTAGGCGCGATGTTGTAGTCGGCTCAATGTTGTTGTGAGCCAAATGGTGCAATCGGCCTTGGAATGCCGGCTTGCCCTTCATTGATTAGGCGTTTCTTCGCCAAACGCAGCGAGCTCTCGGAAATCCTTTGCTACGTTAGCACTCTAGGTTTTTCGCAGGGCTCTCCCTGAACTTTCTCGGATTCGGCGAGTCCTCTTTGGGGAATGAGGGCCGCACGGAAGGACTGCGATGGTTAAATCCACCGTTGGGTGTTACAATTTGGCTTCCGTTAAGTGGCTTATTTATCGGGTTTTTATTGTGTTTCCCAGGTGCTGTGTTGTCGTCTCCTTCTGAATCTTCCCCCGAGGCCCCTTCCGAGTCCCTCCATTACGCAGGGTTGATTGCAGACCCCCGTGTGGCACAAGCACGCGGGTTGCTCCTTGAGGCACTCGAGGCCCATCGAAATACGATCCAAGCGATTCGTCCCCCCAAACCGGAGCTTGTCCCTGGCTATCAGCGTCAATTGGAGCGATTGGCTACGGCTCGTGGTGGTGCACCCTATTTCCCCTACATCTCAAGTGGTCTTGGAAACGGACCCTTTGTCGAACTTGGTGATGGCAGCGTCAAATTGGACTTCATTGTGGGGATTGGTGTCCACGGTATGGGGCACTCCGACCCACGGATGCTCAGTGCGACGATCGATGCATCGCTCGAGGATACCGTCATGCAAGGCAACTTGCAGCACGACGCAGCATCGCTTTGGCTGTGCGAGCGGCTAATCGCGCTGGCCAAGCAATCCGGAGCCAGGTTAGAGCATTGCTTGCTCAGTACCAGTGGTGCCATGGCCAACGAAAATTCACTGAAGATCGCATTCCACAATCGCGCGCCCGCCTCGCGAGTCATCTGCATAGACAACTGTTTTGCTGGACGGTCTATCGCGTTGGCGGCACTCACCGATCGGCCCGCTTATAGAACCGGTGTGCCCAAGGCGCTCGATGTCGATTACCTGCCGATGTTTCACCCGTCCGATCCCAAGGGAACCACCCGTGGTGCTATCGATGGAATCCAGCGTTTATTTGATCGATACCCAGGCCAACACGCCTGCCTGTGGCTTGAACTCGTCGCTGGGGAGGGGGGGTATTACCCAGGAACGCATGAGTACTTTGAATCGCTTTGCAAACTTTGTCGCGAGCGGAATGTGTTGGTGATCTTCGACGAAGTACAAACGTTTTCCCGATTGAGTCGACCGTTCGCATTTCAGCATTTCGAGCTGGATGAGTACGCTGATATCGTGACCCTAGGAAAGATCACCCAAGTCTGTGCGACTCTTTTTGGAGAGTGTTTAAGACCCAAGGGGCCAATTCTGTCGCAGACGTTCACCGCCGCCACCGCTTCGATTCGATGTGGGTTGGCTGTTCTAGATCACCTTGAAAAGTCCAATTGCTTTGGACGCGATGGCTGGAACATGCGCCGCCACAAGTATTTCCAAGAGCGACTTGAGTCCCTCGCCAAAAAATACCCCGGGCGAATTAGCGGTCCCTACGGCGAAGGAATGATGGTCGCTTTTACCCCGGGCGATGGCAGCGCTGAGACAGCAAAAACTATGCTTGGCAAACTATACGACCTAGGTTTGATGGGATTTGTTGCTGGAAGCCACCCAACGCGATTGCGTTTCTTGCCTCCTCCAGGAGTGACTACAGAAGCCCACATCGATCTGGCTTGTGCATGCATTGAGGCTGCGTTGAAGTCGATGTAATGCACCAACTCCGTTTTGCCTGAGTGTTCCCAAGAGCACTTTGCGATGCCTCTTTGTTCGTTCCCCCTAAAAAACTGTTTACCTAAGATCGATCGTTGTCAAAACTGCTTCTACCCCCTGCGTTCGTCGCCCGATGGACCTTGATGAGAACAACCAATGCCTGAAACCCCTGCCAGTAGCCATGTCGTCGTTGTTGATAACTGCGAAATCGATTTGAAAAACCGGTATGTCGCGGCTGTGCTCGCTGCGTTGTTCCCCGCGGCTGGGCATTTTTACCAAGGTCGCAAGAATAAGGCCTATCTTTTTGCCGTTTGTATTTTGAGTTTATTCATACTTGGGATGGTGGTTGGGCGAGGGCGGGTCGTCTATGCGTCGTGGTCCGGGGATGATTTCCGAGTTCAGTATCCAGCCCAAGCCTTCATCGGACTACCAGCGGCTCCGGCACTGCTTCAAGCCTGGGTCGCAAAGAGCGATCCAGAACGCCGTTTTCTCGGTGGATTCATGGCCGCGCCCCCAATTGATCCCTTGCGTGGTAACAATCACAAGGCGCTTTCGCAGTGGCACGCAGAAGCATCGGCAGGTTTTGAGCTTGGAACCCTCTACACGGCGGTCGCCGGCTTGCTAAATCTGTTGGTTATCTTCGATGCGTTCGCAGGGCCGATGCCCCTGCCTCATACCGACGAACGCCGCAATCGAAAGGCCCCCTCGGAAGCAGAGCCTGAGGCAACCACTCGAGCCCAATAGTACCGAGGTTCGATGGACGCATTGTCCTTTCCTGTAAGCTTGTCTAGTTATTTATCAAGTTGGATTCGATATGCAAATTCTTGCGCTCATTCGTGAACGATTCGCGACGGTTCTTTCCGAATTGATTGAGGATCCCAAGTTGCGAGCTTCGTCGCTCGAGCGGATTGTTCCTTCTCGCGAACCTCAGTTGGCTGACTATCAAGCAAACATCGCGATGCCGTTGCAGAAGCCCTTGGGCAAGCCGCCGCTTGAAATCGCGCAATCCATCGTCGATCGATTGAATCTCTCAGATATCTGTGGTTCTGTCTCGATTGCAGGGGCAGGGTACATCAATCTGAAATTGTCTCCCGATTGGTTAGCAAAGGAACTTGATCGAGCGTACGTCGATCCACGGGTTGGCGTGACGATTGTCAAGGAACCCAAAACGTTGGTGGTCGATTATTCGTCACCCAATGTTGCCAAACCGATGCACGTCGGACACATCCGTTCGACGGTGATCGGTGATTCGATTTCAAAGGTGATGCGGTTTTTGGGCCACAAGGTCATCACCGACAACCACCTGGGAGATTGGGGTACCCAGTTTGGAATGATCATTTACGGGTATAAGCACTTCAGGAACGAGGATGATTATCGAGCGAGTCCGGTTGCGGAATTAAGTCGGCTGTATCGAAGGGTTCAGTCGGTCATCGCGTTTCAAGCCGCATTGGCATCGATTCCAAAGTTGGAGCAAGGTGTCGAAAATGCGCGACGCAAAGTTCTATTGGCTACTGAGAAATTCAGTTCTGCTCCGTTTGACAAGAAGATCCAAAAGGAACTCGCCGCTGCGAATAATTTTTTGAAGCAAGCTTCCGAAGAACTAGCGTCGACCCAAGAAAAAATCGCGCAGTCAAAGGCTAATTCCGAGTTGCTTCTGGACTCAGAACGCCATCCGAATCTGAATGAGAAGGTCCTCAGCGAGACCGCTGCGCTGCACCGAGGTGATAAAACGAATCTCGCCCTGTGGGATGAGTTTTTACCGCATTGCCAAGACGAAATTCATTCAGTCTATCGACGGTTGAATATTGTCTTTGATCATGAGTTCGGCGAGAGCTACTACCATGACATGCTTCCAGCGGTCATTGAAGAGCTGTTCGCAAAGTCGCTTGCGGTTCAGAGCGATGGGGCTGTGTGCGTATTCTTGCCAGGCTTCGACGCGCCGATGATCGTCCAAAAACAAGACGGGGCCTATTTGTACGCAACCACCGATATTGCAACTGCTCTCTTTAGGGAGCGAGAATTTGGGCCTGATGTATCGCTGTATGTCGTGGACCACCGACAAAGCGAACACTTCAATAAACTCTTCGCAGTGCTCGAGAAGATTGGGCTCGTGCATACGCAATTCAAGCACGTAAGCTTTGGGACGGTGCTAGGGACCGACGGAAAGCCGTTTAAAACAAGGTCGGGGAGTGTCGTGGGGCTTGAATCCCTCCTCGACGAAGCGGTCGATCGGGCGTGGCAAGTTGTTTGCGATCCCAATCGGCTGAAAGTTGCAGGGCTTGAGATGGATGAAGCGGAAAAACGAACGGTGGCTGAAACCGTCGGATTGGGTGCGATCAAGTATGCGGATTTGTCCCATAACCGCACCAGCGACTATGTCTTCGACATGGACAAAATGGTTCGGCTCGAAGGAAATACCTCTGCGTACGTTCAGTACTCTTACGCTCGCGCCCAAAGTATCTTGCGGCGTGCGGCAGCCCAAGGCTGGACTTTGGACCGGTGGGAATCGGCTCCGATGAAACTCGCCGAAGGCATTGAACTCTCCTTGGGATTGCAGTTGAGCCGATTCGAGGAAATGCTACTGCAGTCGATGCAGGATTACACCCCGAACCTTATCACCGAATATCTGTTTGACTTGGCTCGATTATTCAGCAGTTTCCTTGATCAATGCCAAGTACTGAAAGCCGATACAGAACGAGAAGCATTTTCGCGACTGAAATTGACAGCATTGGTCGGGCGGACCTTGAAACAAGGTCTTGCATTGCTGGGCATCGGGGTGGTCGACAGGATGTAATTTGGAAAGCGGGGATGGAGCCCATGGAAACGTCGCTGCATCGAGAGTTGAAGTACCTGTATGCGAGGGATTCACTCTCGGTGGAGGTCCCGCTTCATGGGTATCGCATCGATGCATTGGATTCCGATGGCCGCTTGGTAGAAATTCAACACGCAGCATTGTCTGGGATCACCAAAAAGGTTGCCGAACTCCTAGGAGCCGGAGAGCGTGTGCGAGTTATAAAACCCATCCTGCGAAGCAAGTCGATTGAAACCCTGGATCGACGAGGTGGGAAGCTGCTGCGAAGGCGAAAGAGTCCCAAACGGGAACTGCCGGTCGATGTTTTCAAGGAGTTGATCCATTTCACCTCCGTCTTTCCTCATCCGCAATTGAGTCTCGAATTAATCCATGTCGATGCCGTCGAGGTTCGCATCGATCGACGAGAGCGGCGATGGAAGCGAAAAGCGTATGAGATGGTGGATCAGAGATTATCGGGAGTCGGCGATCGAATTTCGCTGAGTACGGCAGGCGATCTATGGCGACTGCTCGGAGGACCAGAACTCCCTAAGCCATTCGACACGGCGATGCTTGCCGAGGCGATAGAGCAACCACGTTGGTTCTCGCAGCAGATCGCCTACACATTGAGGCGATGCGGAGCCATCGAGCAACAAGGCAAACAGGGAAACACCATTCTGTACTGCATGGTTTCCCGATGTGTCGATGCGGCACCCAAAGGACGAGTTCGGCGAAAGTCCGCCTAGCGGTCCATCTCTGCCGGGGTCAGTCCTCGAAGGCTACCGAGCAAGTGCCGATACTTGATACTGAGATGATTCAACCACAGTCCAAAATAAACATTCAAGATAAATGATAGGACGAGGAAAAACGGTACCAAGCTACCAGCCCTGGCATTGATGTTCCCAGTTCGGTCGCTTGGGGAATGCTCATCGCGACTACCTGTAAGATAGCCCCCGGGAAGCGATGTCGGGGTGATGGTACCTCCGGATGTGGAGGGAAGCGGCCGATTCGCAAGCTGGGGAATGGGTAGCACAGGGTTGGTTATCGGTTGCTGATGGTTGTTGAAGGCTTGGTTGAAGGGTTGGCTGGTGTAGTTGGGTTGCGTAGCAGCGTAGTTACCATTGAATCCCTGATTCGACATTGGGTGCGTTCCGACGTTGGAGGCATGGTATCCACTGGGATCGTTTGGAAGAACGAGACCATTATTGCCGGCAGGGTAAACACCAGGCGCTCCATTGTTCGCGACCAACGGGACATTTCCATATGTGTTGCTGTAACCAGGCGTTGGCGTCGCTGTGTTGTTGGTGCCGTTGTTGGTGCCGTTGTTGGTGCCGTTGTAGGTGACGTTGCCTTGGGTGCTCGAGTTGGTTGGGAGCGGGTTGGAAACACGAGTGTTACCGAAAGGATTGAGAGTGGTCGGTACCGTTTTCGGTGGAGCGAACCCATCGTTGCCGTAGGTAGAGGTGGATGGCAGCGAGGGTGTGTTGTTGTTCCATGCGGTGGTTCCGCTGGTCGCGTTGTATGTGGTCGGCGACGATGGCGGTTGAGGCACTGTGCTTGGAACAGTCGGACCGGGAACAACCGGATTGGACACGATCGGACTCGATACGACGACGGGGGGGCTGTTTCCAGGAAAGACTTCGCCCGTTGTGGAGGGTATCGTTCCAGTGACCCCTGGAAGTTGCGAGGTTGATGCGGTTGGAACAATGCTGGTCGAGGACCGTGGTGAGTCGACGTTCACCGGGGTTGGAGATCTGAGGTCCAAGTTTGCGATTCGAGCATTGTTATTTGGGTTCGTGGGTGGCGGAAGCATGGCCAATTCCAATTCTGGTGGATCTCGTTCGACCACCCCGTTTCCGATACGAACGATGACTTTGCTAATTCGACTGCGAAGTCCTGGTGGAACGTCGCATGGAAGCTCTTGCCCTCGGTCTCCCGCGGCAAATGCCGCGATCGCTTCGGGGGCGATTTGGACCACCATGTACATGGTGCCATCCGATTTGTCTGTTCCCCAACCGATCTTGCACGTCTCTGAGCCGATTTGATCCAAGGGGGCAATTGCCGCTTCCGCGGTCGTGGCTACCAGTTTCGCGGGAGACGAAGATGCTATGGATTTCGGAGGCGGAAGCCGTTCGCCGGTCGTTGCATCGGCTCGTTCCGACGAAACAGAAACGGTTGCGTTCTTTGGGGCTGGAAGGATTTCACCAGAAGCGACCCAACAACTGATCAGAATAAGTAAACCGTTCATGCTCGTCACCTTCAGCCGAACTGTCGGCATACCTCGATGGTCAACAGGTCAGCAACAAGCTGACCGATTCGGCCGGAATAATAAAGGATTTGATTTGACTGCGTAAAGGCAAATCATCCTGCGAACTAGGGCAAATTCTAACTATTTTGGCAAGCGAGGAAGACCAGGGGTCCAGGGGGAAGCGTTGCACGGCGGTGAATTACACGCAATTGCCACGGAGGGAAAATTCAAGCGATGAAATTCCAACAGCCGCACAGTACGCCAACGAACCCAAAAAGGCCGCTCGCCACCCCAACGCGCTTGCGGGACAGCATCGATACTTTGCTAGCAAACCCTTTAGAACCGAAAAAGGATTTCCTTATTATTAAGGATCATGTGCGCGAGTGACCGGTACGCATCAGCCGGAGATTGGAAGTCTGCCGATTGGAGGAAGGCGAGGATCAAATCCATTTCCGATGGGGTGGGTTCCCGCGACAAGGCTGACAGCGTCATTGAGCGAACGCGTTCTCGATCGCTTTCGTGGGATTTTAGGATTTGCTGAGACCACTTGTCGGCGAGTTGGTGGACCAACGGGTCATTCAACAAGATGAGGGATTGAGCGGGAACATTGGAGACGTTTCGACGTCCCATCGTACTGAACGGGGTGGGAGTGTCGAAGGTGGTCATCATGGGATTGAGGAAGTTGCGACGGATTTCTAAATAGAGGCTTCGTTTCCCCATGCCATCGAGAGGTCCATTGCGTCCTGGTCGGCCTCGTCCTTCGAGGAATTCTGTAAGGTGAACTGGTACGCTTGGAGCATTATCGGGCATCCATCGAAGATCGATTTGTCCGGTGACGGCAAGCATCGTATCGCGGATAGCTTCTGCTTCGAGTCGACGGACACGAGCATGGCTCAGTAAAACATTGCTCGGGTCGTGAGCCTTCGCCAATTCACTTTCCCTTGAGTCTTGTTGGTAGGTGCTCGAAAGGCAGATCGATCGTATCAAATGCTTGATCGACCATCGGTGGGACACGAAGTCAGTCGCGAGGTAATCGAGCAATTCGGGGTGCGTTGGAGGAACCCCCAGGACACCAAAGTCGTCGGTGCTCGGAGCGAGGCCACGTCCGAGCAGATGGTGCCAAATGCGGTTCGCAGCAACTCGGGATGCCAGTGGAGATTCCGCAGCCACTAGATCGAGAGCCAAATCGAGTCGCCCACTTCCAAATCCAAGGTGAGGTTTTTCTTTTCCACCCAAGGCTTCAAGATTTCGTCGAGGAACTTCAGGTCCAGGACGGTTTGGGTTTCCGCGAATAAGCAAATGGTCATTGATACCTGCTCCATCGCGCATGGCTAGAGCCAGCTTGGAGGACCAAGGGACGGTTTTGGCAAGCTGTCGCTCTTGATTGGCCCACTCGGTCGCGGTAAGTTCGAGTCGTTGTTTCGCAAGTTGTTCATTGTTGTTGTCGCTAGAAATCCAATCCTGCATCGAAGGAAGTACTGTATCGAGAACGGACGCGGCCAAGACTCGTTGTTCGAGCGTGAGATCCGTATGCGACGGGAAGTCGGGGGTGTTCACCCACTGATTCAACGCCTCCGAGGCACGTGCTAGCAACGCTGTGATCCCGCTCGGTTCGAGGGGAGTTGGTGTTACAGCCGGGGCGGGACCATCGATGACTTGTACGATCGCAAACGATTTGTCTTGCAATGGAGAAAACTCCAAATGGACAGTTTTCCCCCTGTATCGATCCAGTGAGTGCGTGACCCAACGGTACTCATTGTCAGGGCCACCATTGTCCAAGATCGTTTCACCGTGCAACGGACCTGCGATCAATCGATGTGAATCGATGCAGGCGAAGGAGCGAAAGGAGCCTCGCACTAAATATGAAAGTTTTCCGCTCTCGAGACGAAACTTAGCCGTTGGCAGGATCTTGCCCGCTTCCTGCACTTGCGAGTAGCGGTTTTGTCGGTTGACTCCAGGTGATTCTTGAACCATCGGGTTCCAAAAGGGATCGCGATAGCCTTCTTCGAATCGGTGGACCGACCACTTTGGTGTATCACCTAGGGTGGTTAGCGATACGCTGAGCGCCGGGGTGCTTTTGCGTCCATAAATGACGCTGTCGGATGTCCAAAGTGGATTCTCCGCATTACGGGCATCGTAGTGAACTCTCGGGTCGTCGAAGGGCAAGAGGGACTTGGTGATAGCCAAGTCCTGCGAGACCTTTTTTGCCAGCTCTTGGGCGCGAGGGGCATTCGGATCCAATTGTTGGAGCGAGGTTTGGATCGAGGCGGATAGTTGCTTGATATCGCTGAACGTACGCGATTCCATTGGCCCGCGCAGAGCCCAAAGTTGCTCTGCCAACTCCCGGTGTTTCGAATCGGTCTCAAAACGGAACAAGCGATAATCGCTGCTTTGAAGATACCCGTAAATGGCGTAGTAATCTTCTTGGCTGATGGCATCAAACTTGTGATCGTGGCAACGGGCGCAGGCAACGGTCATTCCCAGGAATGTTTTGCTGAATACGTCGACCATATTGTCGAAGCGATCAGTCTCATCTTTGCGAGCGTCAACCGGAGAGTGGACCCATTCTCCCAAGTGCCAAAACCCTGTACCTAGAATCGATTCATTCCACAAAAACTCCGGATTTAGCCTAGGAGATTTGACCAAGTCGCCAGCGATGTGTTCGATCAAGAATTGATCGTATGGAACGTCGGAGTTCAGCGCACGCACCACGTAGTCGCGATAGGGTTCCGTTGCCGGAGTATCTTCGTCG
Organism: Planctomycetota bacterium; assembly: GCA_016872635.1. Lineage (GTDB taxonomy): Bacteria > Planctomycetota > Planctomycetia > Pirellulales > Pirellulaceae > JBKCUI01. The sequence continues at coordinate 9,897 of VGZN01000114.1, forward strand.
AACTCATGCCCGCGGGACTGAGCAAATCGAACCAGGTCGAGCCAATGCCTCGCCCATCGAACTCCAAACTGAGGATTCGCAAGCAGGTCATCTACCAGGTCGGCATACCAGTCAGGAGCTTGGCTGTTGACGATTCGTTCCAAATCGTCAACGTTTGGGGGAGTACCGATCAGATCCAAATAGAGTCGCCGAACCAAAGTTCGACGGTCCGCTTGTCCGTTGGGACGCAATCCTTCATTAAGAAGTTTCTTGAGAATAAAACGATCGATGTCCGATTGTGACCAATCGTCCTTCGAAGGATCTATCACTGGTGGGGTAACATTTGATAGCTCTCGCCATACCCAATGAGAGGCCTTTCTCGCTGCTAGGTCGAAAGACTCTTCTTCGCTAATTCCTTCGGGCACAGGTTCATCGGGCCACGTCGCACCACCGGCGATCCATGTTTTCAGAATCTCAATTTCACTTGCCGGGATTTTGCCATCCGGCGGCATTTCATAACCTTGATAATTGACCGCTTGGAAGATCAAGCTCTCATCGGGGTTGCCGGCGATGACGGCAGGTCCTGAGTCACCACCTTGCCTAATCAGTGTTCCGTGGTCGAGCCTGAGGCCACCTTTGCTATCGCCTGCTTCGGCACTGTGGCATCCCCAACATCGTTCGGCCAGGATGGGACGTACCTTCTTTTCGAAGAACTCGTCCTTTTCGGAACGATCTGAAGCTTGGACAGCGCTGGCTGTCACGGGCCATGCATTCAGGAAAAAGGCAAGAGTTGCCAATACGATCGAATACAAATTGGCGGTAGGCATCAACTTGGAAGCGAGCATAAATTTTGGCACGAGATGGCTGCGTTGCATGGGGAGGTGGGAATCCGGCGGGAGAAAGTCGCTCCACCCCATTATACACCGTAGCATTCCCTATCGTGCAAACAGGCGAAGGTTACCGATTCCTGCACCGCGCAGCAGGATTTTCTAGATTAAACCCCTTCGAGAAGGGCTTCTTGAGCCAAACTCGCGGAGCTCACGGGCTGAGGGACAGCCAAGCTCGGATTCATATTGACGGAGGAATCTGCCATCGTATGAGCCGGTTCGATCCTTTTTGTCTTATTCGAGACGGGGGCTTGTCGAGCGATCAAGGTTACCAGAATTCCGTCTTGGACTTTATCACCTTTTTGGTTGATCAATTGGCGGTACCAGTGAACTTCGCCGTGGCGTCGACCATGCGGTTTCATGTCGACAATTTCGGTGACCACATGGACCGAATCGCCTGGAAATACTGGCTTTAAAAAATTCCATCCGCGGATGTCGACAAATGCCGAGGTTCGCACTCGAGGTGCTGTAGAACTGAGGCCGATCAAAATGGACATACCAAGCATGCCGTGAGCGATCGGTTGTCCGAAGGGGCCTTTGGCGGCGAACTCGGGATCCATGTGGAGCGGGTCATTGTCGCCAGTTAATCCTGCAAACAGATGGATCTCTTCCATGGCGATGGTTCGGCTTCCGCTGGTCCATCGGTCACCGATGTTCAGTTGCTCGTAGCTTAATGCGGTTTGCATATCCGTTTGCGAGGGAACCATGGCGGTACAACACCTTCTTGGCACGTTCAACCGTATTCGTTGGAGTGGGGCCATCGCAAGCTCTCAAGCTACAGAAGCCCTGACAATTTCGACCGATTGTCCGAAGATTGAATGGTAGTTGCAA
>VGZN01000115.1 GCA_016872635.1 Planctomycetota bacterium
TGACCGTTCACGAGTTGTCGATAGGCAAGCGTACGGTTCGCTATTCCTGAAAGATCGGACGCATCCACGAGGAACGTTGTCAGCCAAGTGGTACGGGTAGGATTGCGATCTGCTTGGATCGACACGCTGGGTGATCGGGTATCGGCGACCACGTCAATCCAGGCAGGTATGGGCTGTTCGTCCATGCCACGATCGTCGGTGGCTAACACATGAAATGCATACCGTCCAGGTTTGGTTTCTGTCGAGGTAGCCCAGCGGATGCGCCCATGCCTATCGATAAACAGGCCGTATGGCGCATCGATGGTACGGTACTGGATCGGATCGCCGTCGGCATCGTCGGTGCGAATATCTAGCATCGCGATTTGCCCAACCACTACCTGTGGCATATCGAATGGTTGGGTAATAGGTTCGTGATTGGTAGGCTTAATCCGAACACGAAAGCGCTGATGAGCTATCTGGCCATCGCACTCCACGGCAATCTCGACCCATTCACGACCTGGATTGAGGTGACCTACAACGGGTTTCCAAGCGATCAAACCTGTGATGGGATCGATAGTCATCGGCTGTGCGTCGGGAATGCCGTCAACTCGCGGCGAGGTCACCAGTGAATAACGCAGGTTGCTCATGTCGGAGTCGTGATCTGTCGCCAACACGCGGTATTGGTAGGATTCGCCCACTCCGATGATCAACGGCGGGATCGATAGGAACTCGGGTGGTAAGTTTTCACCTTCTTTCGATGGTGTCACGAACCAACGTTGGCGAGTGCTTCCTGTGCCAGATCCTGTATCGACAGCAATCTCGAAAAGTACCCCTTCATCGATCGACTTCGGCACAGGCCATACTAAAAGACCTTGAGAGTCGATCGTCGCCGATTCGGGGCCTTGGAGCAATCGATATCGAAGTGGCTGATCCTCGGGATCGTGGGCGAGAATTGGATATCGGTATTCCGAAGATTGCTTGGCCAGGATCCCTGGCGTCGAGTCAATGATGGGAGGCAAATCGCTCGCGGCGACAGTGATTGTAAACTGTTGAAAGGTTGAGGCGCCGTAGATATCGGTGACTTGGAGCGAGATCGAAAATTCGCCGACTTGGTCGAGGCTAGGCAACCACGACACAAGGCCGGTCAGAGGATCGATCGACATACCCTGAGGGGCGCTCCGTGCGAACGAGAAGCTGATCGGATCTTTTTCGGGATCGAGGGCGTTGGCATCATACCTCCATCGTTTTCCCGCAGTTGCTACAAGTCCCTCGGGAAAGCTCGTGAACGATGGGGGTTGGTTCACCTCGGAGTTGGAGACGATCAACTGGAACCATTGCTCATTCGTACCGAAGCCATCGTATGCTTGGATACCAATCCATAGCTCCTGTGGATCGAATCCTTCGCGTGGATTAGGCCAGACGATCCGCTGTTTGGAATCGAATTGGAATTCCTCTGGTAGGTCGACGGAATAGGTGACGGGATCGCCATCCCTATCGATGGCTTCTATGTCGTAACTCCATTCGAAGCCTGGGCGGATCACGGTGCGAGGCTCGCTGATAAAGATCGGCAATCGGTTTGGTGGAGGGTCGGTGAGTACATCGAGTTTCCACTCTAACGCGGCTGTGCCTCCATGCTCGTCTGTCGCGACAATCGCCATTGAGAAAGAGCCTGTTTGCTGTGTCGTGGGTGTCCAATCCAGTCGGCCAGTGGCAAGATCGATCGTTACGCCTGATGGATTGTTCGGGCTACCGGCGAACGTGATCGAATCTCCATCAGGATCGAATGCGGAGGGAGTGAAGGTGTAGAACCTGTTGCTATTGGTGGGTCCCGGGATCATGGAATCCCGGAAGATAGGAGATCGATTGGGGGCCTCAACCATGATTTTGAACTTGCGAGTGCTAACCGCTCCATGAGGATCGGAGGCTGCAACGATCATTTCGTTGATCCCTAAATGCTCTTCGGTCGGTTCCCAATGAAACATGTCGGTGATTGGATCGATGACCGCTCCTCGCTCATGACCGAGAGACAGGCGAAATTCGATCGATTCGTTCTGAGGGTCCGTCCCGCGAATTCGCCATTCGATCGCATCGCCAGCGAGCACATGCAGGTCTGGGATGGGATCGATCCTAGGTGGGCTGTTGGGTTCGCTCGGCGGAAGTATGGCTTGGATCTTCATAGGCGTCGTGCTGATTCCACCTTTCGAGTCGCGTGCACCTATCAACACTGTCACCCAGGTCCTTGTAGCGGTCTTCGCGATCCAGTGGATCTCACCCGTTTTTCGGTCAATCGATAATCCTTCAGGAATCGCACTTCGTGGGGAAGGTGCCTGTAGAAAATAGAGAATCGGATCCCTTTCCTCGTCGATTGCGATTGCCTGGTACGCAAACTCCTTCCCCACATAGGCTGTTTGATTTGGGATTGCTTCGACGATAGGTGATCGATTCGATGCGATGGAGAGATCAGGACCAGCGGTCACCGTCCATGATTGCTGGTCTCGACCACCCCGACCATCCGAGACGACGATTTCAAACGGATAGGTACCGGAAGCGGGAGGAGTCCAAACGAGTTTGCCTGAACTAGGGTCGATGGAAGCCCCTTGAGTTTGGCCAACCATCGCGAATGACAATGGATCCTCATCCGGATCGACAGCCCGTGCTGAGTAGATGTAAGGTTGCTGAATCTGAAACGGAATCGATCCGACGATGTTGCCTGTTCCTTTGCGAACAAAAAGAAGATCAAAGGTTCGATTGGTACCATCTCCAGTTAATTGGATGTCGAAGTTCGCCGTCTGACCAGGCTTGAGATTGTCGACTGGACCGGAAGTTTGGATTTGTACGGAAGGGTCCGACGCGATGATGTCGACATCCAATCGACCTGACTGCAGGAACTGACTTACCGCATTCGTCAATTGGGTCGCTTGTTGTGAGGAGCGGTAGCCATCAAAGAAAAAAGTCAGCGGCTGATTTGGTTCAATAACAAAATCGCTATCACCGGTGTTCAGATCGCCGTCAGAGGCATTCGTTGTACCAGTAAGCCGCGCGATCGCTTGAGGAAGGTCGTACCAGGAGCGATGGATGTTCCCTTGTTCGGAGGAATCGAATGGGCTGGTGTAATCCATGAAAACGGGTAGGACGTAGGCCCCAAGATCTTGAAGTGCCTCGATCGTTTCCGAAATGGTGGCTTCGGTTGATCGAACGATTTGATCTTCGAGAATCCTCGCGTTGGGAGGATTGCCGATATTTAAGTCTCGGTACTGGACACGACCTGAACTCGAATTTGGATCGGGGAACAAGAATGAATAGGCATCGCCTGGATTGGGTTCCGGATTTAGGAAGGCGCCGGACAAGTGATCTTGAGCGACAATGCTCTCTCCATATCCGACGATTTCGGTGGGTTGTGTATCTCTGCGTTTACCTTGGGCGCGAACGTCGCTCCAGGTATCTGTCGCCAAAACGATGATCGGCACGGAGTGCGGTCGAAAGCCGGCTCCGCCCCGGATCCCACCGAGAGTGGTTGGGACACTGTTCGTGTAGGTTTGCACGATGAGAGGCTGGGCAGTCTGCAACCGAAATAAATCGGAACTCGACATGGAGGTCGAGAGGTGTCGGCCTCCACCGTATTGATCGAAAATGATATCCGTTGGGTAGTCCCCAGTGGCTGCCAATCCGTCCAAGAAATAGCGATCATTCATCGTTGCTGGAAGGCTCGCATCGTAAAGAAGTCTCGTGGAATCGATACTCACTTGATGGGATATGCCGACGCTCAGCGTTCGTGAATCACTTGCTGGAAAACTCGATTTAAAGTTGCGCTGGATGGTAAATGATCGGGCCAAATTTCCACTACCAGGTTGTTCGACGATGACTGAGTACCGGCCTGTAGTTGGCAAATCGAGATCGATGTCGACAAAACCGGGAGAAGGGATGCTGTTGATGGGTCCGGGTACGAACCGCGTGGTGACGAGCCGACTAAAGGGGTCCAAGACACGAACCCGTAAGATCCCACTTGATCCGCGTGTGTTCGGCTCGGTAAAGCGAATGCGATTCCAATCACCTTGGCGGCCGTCGAACGTATAAAAACGGGAACCTTCTGGATTGGGTCCCGCATCGCCATTGATTACGTCTCCATTCAATTCAACCCCGGCTTCGTTTAAATCGACGAAGCGAAATCCGACGTCCCCGGAGCGGCTTCGTAGTACAAGCCGATACTCTCCTTCACGAAGCCATACGCTGTTGGATTCATTGGGACTCGCCTCTGCTGCCGAGGCAGAGAATGGCTTCGGAGGTACCACGACTCCATGGCTGCCGACAATCGACCAGTCTGCGAGAGCCTCGCGTGAGTTCGGTTTCGGTTCGAAATAGAAATGGGACGGGTTGGTAAGGGTGAAATGGTATTCATTTTCGACCGCGATATGATCATGTTTCGATGACCAGTAGGTGCCTTCGGACATCTGTTCATTCGACCACTCAAATTGCTGGACAACATGCGGATAGATGGTTGCGAGCGAGGTCTCCTCGGGTGCCGTGGGACGCCCTAGGTCTAGCAAGAAGTAGCTCGGAGTGTTGCCTGTCCATCGAATCGATTGATAGCCACCGTCCACGGTCCCGTTGACTGCAAATCGCAGGGTGAAGTCCGGGGCGTAGAGCTTCCACGTTGAGCCACCTAAGGATTCTGTCTTAAAGTATCTCGATTCGATTCCGTTCGTTGCCACTCGCACCAATTTCGTCCCAGGGTCGGCGTCAATTGTCTGGGGGATGCTTCCAACATCAATAACCGGGCGACTGTTCAGATCGATCAAGCGGAACTGAAATGGGATTCCTCGTCCGGCAGGCGCATCCGTCAATGTTTGGACAACAAGGGAGTATCCATTGCGATCCAAATGGATGGGCATGTTGGATAGCTTAGGAACGGTATCGTTTTCGATGAGTTCATCACCATTCCATTTGGATCGGGCGATAACAGCTCCAGAGGGAGCAATCAAGGTCCAGCTAAGTGTTGGCGATAGGCTAAGCGGATCGAAGTATAGATCGCTTTCGCTGGACGGAGTCGTGATTTGATAACTCACACTGGAAGTAGACGTCACCATTCCATCGATGCGTTGATTGGGAGAAATTGAGATTCTTGAAGGAGGAGTTTCGATGGAATCGCAATCAAGTTGGATCGTGGTGGATTGGTTGCCTTGCTCGCGATTAATGTCGCCATCCACGATGACGGTATACTCGCCTGGGGATGCAATCGCGAATTGAGCCGGCGTCGTTGTGTCACCTCCAGAGCTATAATTCGAGTAGCTATGAATCGTATTGCCATCTCCATCAACGATCCATTGACGAATGTTCGGCAATTCACTCTTGCTTGGAATATGTAGCGATACCTTTTGGCCCGCAATCGAAGTACTGAAACCATAGAAACGCGCTGACGAGGGTTGGTTGGTGGAATGTGGGATCGATAAACTTCCATTGGGTGGGAGAGGTGGATGCTCGATGCTAGGCAATGTTCGGAGAGCGATCTTGTAATCGATGGGTGCGTGAGGCCAGGTCGTTTTGGAAACCTCTGCGATTTCCAAGCAGTAATCGCCTTGGATCAGTTTTAGAAGAGTGTCGCCGGAGTCCATGGCCACATCGCTTTGCTCGATAGCGTCGGAGAAGCGGTTCGATGCTCGGACAGCGCCGTCGGGAGCGCGAATCGTCCACCGGAGTCCCGGAGCACGATTCAAGACATCAATCATGATGGGAGTCGTTTCGGCCAGCGAGAAATCGTAGCGGTCGATTTGTTGCTGGTATTGAATGATCCCAGAAGTATTGCGATTAAAAACGAGTGATTGCGTAGGAGCATGGAGCGAGAGGGTGCTGTTGAATGGGAGTGGTGAGCTTGATCGTGAGTCTAAGACGAGGGTGTAGTCGCCGGGTGAGTCGAGTTGAATCTCGATTGGTATATTGCTGGGCCCTTGATAAATGCGTTCGCCTCCGGGGCTGAACACGAGCCACTCCGCCAAGTTTTGCTCTGTCGCCGCGGTAAGTCGAAGTTTTTGATCGCGGGCTTGCGATGGAAAACGCCATCCCTTTGCGGACATGGCTTCGTCGATGCTACCGGACAAGGAGGCGTTGGCGGCGGATCCAAGCTGCAGCTCAGGAAAATCGGATCGTTTCAGAATCCGATAGCTGAATGCACGGGGGGTATTGAAGGCAGCGATGTCTCCATTGGTCGATTGGGCTGATTGGCTGGGGATGTCGAGTGAGTGATGGTTATCGAGATTACTCCCGTTTATTGGACCAACCGTTCCATTCTGGGTATTGCTCCCGTAATCCAAGCCAACGCCCGTGGAGGCTTGGTAGAGCGCCTCGTAGATGGAGACGGTCCCTGCGCCAACCCCAGGAGCGCGCCGCATGAGAGCCTGCGCGATGAACCGTTCAAATCCAGGGTCGCTACTGCGATAGATCGGTTGATTCAGAATGAACGGGCGATTGAGGGCGCTCTGCGGATCGGACAGAGCAAAATTTTCAACTCGACTCACACCGAACGCGAAATCGGTCTCCGGGTATGCCTTGACCAAGCCGTCGATCGACTGCATGAATGCGGCAAGTAAGGACTCGCTGCCGGGTCGAGTCGAACTGCCCCAGCGATCCATGCTGGCGGTATCGTCGAGCAAAAACAGAACGTCGGCTTGTGGCAAGCTAGGAAGTCGCGTGTAGGTGACTTGATGCGATGATACCTCACCATCTCCCAAGTTGATCACGATCGGGGATGTCGGTGATACCGGTCCAACAGCAGGATTCGGGGAAACGACGTTGTAGAGAGAACTCGGAGTAGAAACGATTATGGGATTCGAATTTCCGGGTTGCTTTCCGACTAGGATATTGAACTGCTGCTCGGAATAGAGATTTGGGGTCGCATCATCCGTTGTGCGAATGATGACTTCATGAAGACCTAGTTGACTGTCAGTTGGTCGCCATCGCAGTTCGCCGGAATTCGGATCCATGGTCATTCCTTCTGCGGATTGGATCAAGGCGTAAATGAGGCCATCACCATCGGGATCGATCGCTTTCGATGGGTAGATGTAATCGGTGTTTACATAAGCGGAAACGATAGGCGTTGTGATCCACGCCGGTGGATGATTGCCGTAACTCGTTGGCAACACACGGATACTGAACGATTGAGATCCCGTCAGCCCTCTCGGGTCGATCACTTGGACAGTCACTCGATGCGTCCCAACCGATGTCTCACCAGGCCCGGTCCGCCAAAGGATCTCTCCGGAATTCGGATCGATGCTCATCCCCTCAGGGGCCTCTAGTAAGTCATAGAGCAACGGGCTGTCCTTGTCGGGATCATCTCCTTTGACTTCATATCGATAGATCGCACCGTCGGCACGGACTGACGTGACTGGTTCAGAGACGATGGCTGGAGCGCGATTGAGTTGCGGAAAGAGAACTAATTGGTAAGTGAACGGATTTCGCGATGGATTGTGAAATGCGAGATGGATGCTTTCCGTCGTTTCCCCTGCATTCAATTCGGTAAGTCCGCTCGCAGAGTGAAACTCAACGTACGGGACACCGTCATCGCTGATTCCATCCCGATTCAACAGTTCGACATCGCCGCGTGATAGATTTCGAACGCCCAGGAGCAGTGGGCCTGTCATTGCGTAGGTGGCTCGGTTGTTGAGCTTTAGATCGACATGGAGCCTATTAGTGAGCTCAGAAAATGAGGTCGTCTGATAGACCGGTAATATGATTTCCTCGTTAAGGGGTTCCGCTGGTGGAGGATCCGCAATATCCTCCGGGAATTGGTTCGATCCCGAGAGAGCAAAGGTGCTTGATGCGCTGTGCGAATCATGACGCCAACTCAACCCATCTGCATAGGTGTAGACGGAGGTATCCTCACGATCGACGATCCACAAGTCCTCGCCTCCCTGAGGATTTCGTGTTAAGCCCGAAGGTTCGGAGTTTCTGGTGTCTAGATTCCATCGTCCAGTGAAGGAGCCGTCCATGCTATATACGAACACAGCATCGCATGCGGAATCGCTGATCCAGATGTTTTTTCCGTCGGTGGTTATCCCCGTTGGTTCAATGTTTGACAGATCGAGTTGGAACTGGAAATCAGGAATTAGAGATCCATCGGTTCGATTCGCTGCGAGGATGTATTGGTAAACACGATCGGTTCTGGAGTCGACGGTCCACACAGAGGTTCCATCGATTGCGATCCCCTGGGCGGAAGTTCCGACATTCGATTTCCATGAACCGAGTGATTGGTGGGTTGCAGTTTCGATGAGATGGACTGAATGGTTCGATTCGAGTACCCATGCGATATCGCCTCGTGCCGTCATCGCGATTCCGCGTGGATCTGCGATGGATTCCGTATGCAACTCTGGCAACGGAGTCCCGTCGGGTCGGTAACGGTGAATACTTTCTGCAAAGCGATCCACGGTGAAGAACTTGCTCTGGCTGGATAGGGTGGTCAGGCTGGGGGCCAGTGCAAGACTAGATAGGTTTCGGTCCGCAGACGGCATCCCTAGTTGATTGTTTCGCGTAAGAGTCACATCGTCGGAAAGAATCAGCGAGCTGCCGTTCACATCGCGGAACGGGTCATAGGTGCCAGTGCCGATTTGGCTGTTGCGCACCAAAGTGACATCGTTGGCTAGTACCAATCCACTTCCGTCCACATCACCGGGAACGACCTGAAATCGCAGGTTCGCAGGATCTCCCCCTTGGCCGTTTCCATCACCATCGAGCGAGTTTCCGTCGAGGTCGCGAATGGTTTCTCGAAGTCCGATAAGGATCTTTTCCGTGGACAGCGTTTGCCCTCCGCCCAAGGTTAGCACCAAGCTCGATGGGCTGGGTTGTTCAAATACGATCTCCTTGCTGTAATCGCGGGCTAGAGTTGGGGAGCCAAGCCAGACGAAATCATCTTTAGTGATGCGTTGCACCGGTTCGGAGAATTCGATACGAACTTGATTGATGTTGAACCATGGCAGATTGCGTGAATGATCCAAAACAGAGTAGCCAGCAGCAGCGAACGAGAAATTTGGATTCCATCGCGTCGAGTCGACAACAACACCTGAAATACTAGGTGTTATGCGTAGACTGGAAACGATTGGTGTTGAAAGGGTTTCTCCGTCGGACACTTGGTAAGTGAAAAAGTCATTCCCTGTCCAACCTGGATCTGGCGTGTATGTGAAACTGCCATCATCTCGCAAGTTGATAGCCCCATGCATCGGACCCGAACTCGCATCGCGTAACAAGACCGCATGAAGTGGATTTGAATCAAGATCGAAGTCATTGCGGAGAACCCCTTCGGATGGACTGATGGTCAATGTTTTATCGTGTGACAATGAGTAGTAATCTCGAAGTCCTACCGGTGGATCGTTAACGGCTGACACAAGAATCGTGACGGTGCAAGGCGTAGATGGCAGGGTTCCATCGTGAGCTTGATAAGTAAATGTGTCGAATCCAGTAAAGTTGCTCGATGGCGTATAGTCGAAGCTCCCGTTCTCACTCAGCGACAATGTTCCATGCTGTGTGGAAGTGACCAAGATGGCTTGCAAGGGGTCGTCGTCAGCGTCGAGGTCGTTGGACAATATCCCGGGGGCCGAAACACGGAGCGATTGGTCTTCGGCTACCGCGAAGGAATCCAACCATGCCTCAGGTGCGCTGTTGGTGAGATCGAATCGCACATAGGAGCGGTCGTCGTTGTTGTCACCATTGTCGTTGTTGATCAATCGAAAGAAAAAGGTGCCAGCCATTCCCGCAGGAAGGGTCGATACGTCCAATCCAATCGTCCCAACGGTCGTTTCGCCGACATGTCTCAGGTCAATGCTCGCCGACGAACCGACACGCGGAGACTCCCCTTCGCTGAAGTTAAAAAAACTATCTCGATTCGTCGTGAAGACAGGTACCATGGAACGGTCGTTCGCGTCGAGCCATGCGACTTCGAAGGCATCGTTGATGCTTGCGCCATCGTTATCCCACTTGGTGCGAAAGAGTATCTCCACCCTATCCACGTCGGCAGGGCGACTCCAATCCACCTCCAACTGGCTGAGGAACGAATTACCCTCGACGATCCAACGAGGCTGTTGCTCCCTACCGGCACCGGTCCCACGTCCGCCATACTCGGAAAATCGCCACTGCTCTCCAGGTATATCGTTCAGCAAAAAGGTTTTGCTAGGTGGCGACTGTTGCAGCGAGGGTCCGGCCGAAGATTTCAAAGGGTCAGAGGATAAATTTGGAACGACCGAGCCGCTGCTCGGACCAAACTGCCCATCGCTGCTGCCGCTCTCTCCGGTGGTCATGGTTGGGAACCCACTACCTGATGAAGCGATCGAGGAACTTGCGGGGTCGCTTGCGAGCGAGCTGCTGCCGGCATTTCGCGGCTGAAGGTTGGAGCCACTACCGCCATTGGCTGAGAGATCGGCGCGCGGCATCTCCGGGGTCGGGGCTCCTTCTGATGAATGAGGGACCGACATCCGATCGCTGGCCCCCGAGGGTCCTCCGCCATGACCATCCGAACCACTCCCCGATGCTGATATGGGTTGAGTGTTGGATTCAGCCACCTCATCCGACTTCGCATTGGAACTGGGTAGGAGATCGACATTCAGTGCGGAATCAGAAGAAAGGGACTTGGATCCGGAATGATCGGCAATCGCGGTAGGTGATGATGAGGGATTTGAAGATGGAAGCAGCGACAGCGAGTTGGGCTGAAATGCATATGCATTCGAAGTGGTGATCGCTGATGGTGATTGCGGTATCGTAAAGTTGGATGGATCAGAGGATCCACGTGGCGTCCCCGGGTCGACGATGCTGTTCGAGGTGGGATAGCGAGTGTTGTCCAGCGCCTCCGAGATCATCGCCAACGGGATTGGGATCAAGGAGCCAGTTGCCATACGACGTTCAAGTGGCTCTATGACGAGTGCCCGTAGTCGCTGCATGAGCTGTCGCCGATTGCGTAAGCGACTTTCACTCAGATGCCATGAGGATTGGGTTCGCATTCTCCGGGCACAGAAGGTCCGCATGCGATTCAAGAATCGGGAACGCACGCGGCGGCTAAGAGAACTTAAATCGAACACGGTGCAATACTCCAAGATGAGCAATGCGTCGTGAGTTCTTTACGAATAGACAAGTGTTCGCGAATGGTGATCAAAGGTTCGCCAGTCGCGCGACTCCGTTCTCAACGCCGAGTCTTGTGTGTGAAGAGCTGACGAGACATTGAGGATTCAGTTAACGGAGTTTCACGGTAACTCGCGGGAATGAACGATGCAAATTCTTTGTGGATGATCCGATCGCACAACTTCATCCAATGGCATTTTCAAGTGGTGGAAAAGGTGTTGGTAATTTGAGAGGGATCGCGACACTTCCGTGGATTTAGACGGTTCGGTGGAGCGACTCGAACACGAGAAATGGTTTCGCCGTCGAGTACGATAAAGAGCCAACAGCCGCGAAGCTCCCTTCTTCCTCGTACTCAGTCCGCCTCGCGGACGGTACTCGTACTCGTACTCGTAATCGCTGCTCTTCGGATTCCTCGATGATGTTCGGCAC
>VGZN01000116.1 GCA_016872635.1 Planctomycetota bacterium
TCGTTGGCGGGCTCTGTCATGGGCAGCGTGGGCTTGGGCTCATGCAACTTGAGGGAGAGACCCTCGAGAGAATCTACCAGGAAGTGATCGATAAAAAGTTCCCGACGATTCGCTAGCTCGATTAGTGAGGCGAAGGCAGTCGGAGAGGAATCTTGGCCATGACTTGCGGTCGCAACAGCTATAACCAAGATGGCAGCAACCCATAGAGAGCATCGATGCAAATTCGAAGATGAGATCATTGGCCTGCCGTCGGAAGGTAGGGACGGGAAAAAGCATCAGCGTCGTACTTCGGATTTTAGCACATCGGTCTCTGTCCATGCATAATTATTTTTCTATCTGGGATGGCTGATCGAGACTAATGGAGAGAGCGGAATTGCGTACCAGCGGTAACCAAGAGTGACCATCAAGTTCTCCGAATTGATGTAAGGACCGTCTCTGCCTACGCTCGAGAAAAAGCAGCCCGTTTCGGTGCTTTTGCAGGTCAGTGGTTCCTCTGCAAAAGATCCATCGGTTCGATATCCAATAAATTCGGATACAACGCGTTGAGCGACTCCGGGTAGTAGCCTTATAAATCAGTACCATCGCATTGTTCTCCGGGGAGACTCCATCGCCCATGTGTTGATTCAGCCATTTCGGATAATCGATCGATCCATCGACTCGCTGTGGATCGGTTACAAAAGTCGTGTGTCACGACTCATGGTTATCAACCTAGAGTGGTTGCTGTCAATTGGATCTTGTCCTGAGGCAGTCGTTTCACCGAAGAGGGTGGATACTAGGACGACGAGGGGCCATGCACGTAGCCGATTTAAGCTTGTATCGACGACGCAAGTGTCCAGCGATCTGCGATCAAAATGCTCTTCCCGCTCAGGGTTTCTCGACGGTGCAGGAAACCTCGACGGTGTAGGAAACATCGATTGCTTCGTGGGCTTCCGAGGGAATGGTGCGTGGATCATACTTTGACTTGCGCTCAAAGATGGAGTGATTTTATCGATTGCAGTTCGGTTCTGATCAAGGTGTTTAACGATCGAGAGTGTGCCGTTAACGGTCTGAACGCAACCAATGTGGAATCGGAAGGGGGGCGTCGTCGGGTGCCGGTCGAGAGTGGTCGTGTGTGTTATCCGAGAATATTTTTTGCAGCACTGCACCTAACCACTGCCGCCTGTTGTTGGTGAGGATCGATCCGAATTGAATCGAAGGTTCACCGAGCAACTCAACCGAGGACTGCGAGGTATTCCCCGACTCGCCCCAGTCGGGGCGCGTGAAACGAACGAGTTCTACATTATTGGCATCGAAGCGTTTTTTCCAGGAAAGGAAACCGATTCCGGTAGAGACGAAGGAGTCAAGCTCATCGATAACGACTTTGACGCGGCCGAACAGGGCCATCAAGGATGCGATAGCCATGCCTGTTCCGATGGCCACGAAGGGAACTAAGAAAAGGCAGAGGAACAAGGTTTCGCCGACACCCATCGGGGCGTTGTTAACCATCGGTTGTCCATTTTTGACGCCGGGTGCAGGAAACCAGTTCGGAAGCGGTCCGATGACGTTTACCCAAATGCCGGCCATCGCCACCGCTACGAAAACAGAAGTGATGCCATTCCAAAATAGGGTAAAGAATAGCAAGCCAATAAAACCAGGGATGGAGCGAGTTGATGCGATTACCACTAAGCTTTGCCCCCATGGAGTTAGCGAGCAGCCAGAGGGTGTTTTTTGAAGAACTTCCTCACGCGAACGATGGTTCCAGTTCAGTTCCGATAGTCGAAAGAGTTTGCGGCATTGATTGCAGGCTGCGACTCCTTCGCTCATGTTGATCGCGTCGAATTCAATAACCGTGTCGCACTCTGGGCATCGCTGGATTGTGGAGCGCTGGAGTGTTTGTTGCAACCGACGAAGGATCATGGATATTCATCAAATTTCTGGAGTGCCAACATAGCGCCTGTTGACTCGATGGTTTCGAAGGTGCTATTGGCCGTTGCTATTGTCTCGGAACTGCGCGTGGCATTGAGTGCAGTTTTGTGAAACTTGTTTCATCGTATCATTGATCTTTTGTAGAAGAAGTGCATCGTTGGCTGCAGAGTTCTCTACAGCGGTCAATTGGCGTTCCAGCAGACTAGTCGCTTCTAGGCCTTGACGGAGCAACTCTTGGAATTCGGGTTGCCTCGCTCCGTGTACTCCATGAGACTCAGTACGGCTTAATTCCATAAAGTGTTCGTTGAGGAGCAACCCATTTGCTTGATCCTCTTTCTTCCAGCCATCCCTTTGACTTTTTTTCAATCGGTCGAATACATCATCGATGGCGACCATTGTTTCGATGATCGGTGGGACCTCGGCGATGGGTACAAAATTGACTTGGAGTTTATCAAGGGTTTCGGGGGTCATGGGAGCCGCGTTGGTGGCGGTTGCAACCAAGCCTTTGAACGCTGGATTTGTTCCTGCGGTTTTGAGGATGATGGGAGCAGTATGCGGAGCTAGCCAACCTGCGGACACGCAAGCCGCCGCGGCTGCGGTTGGACCTCGGTGTTTGCCATGGTGGCAATGAAGATAAACCGGCTTTTCCAGGTCGCGAATCGCTTTCGTGATTTCCATCAGACGCTGTTTTGAGATGCCATCGTATCCGTGAGGTAAATGGACATACCGCATCCCATGGTGTTCGGCTGAATCGACGTCTGGTTTGATACCGTCCACGCTGATGATGGTTTTGATACCGAGTCTGCGCAACTCTTCAAACGCATCGGGTCCGTGTGGCATTCCACCGGAGAGCAAGTCTTTATGGACCCAATAGGCATTGGGGAGCAGCGTCGATGCGTGCGTTCGTGGGCGGTAGGTTCCGTCGGAATCGAACGAGCTCGTCTCCGAACTCTGTGCAACTACAGAACCGGTTACCACAAGGAGTGTAAGTGCGCATGCAACCCAAAGGGCGTTGCCAATCATGTGTAGCGAACCCCACGAAATTCAGGTTCGAAGAAAGCCGGAAGCAAACTATCAACCCGAAGTAGTCCGTCCATCGTCAATTCAATGCGTTGGGAATTTCCCTCTGAATCCAACGGCATCGTCACCACACCTTCCGAGACATATTCCTCCCATTGCGACTTCCACTTGTCCACGATGTTCACGTCGAACTTACGGTGGAAATAATCGACATTGAGATATCCCTTCTTCATCTGCAAAATCATTTCTCGTATCAAGCATTGCAGTGCAGTTGGTCGGTAGGCTCGTCCAAGAGGCAATCGGCCTTCGTCGAGGATCATGCCGACATACCGATCCCAGTCAGGAACGTTTTGATAGTGAACTCCGGAGGCATGACCAAAGCTAGCGATTCCGGTTGCCAGCAAATCGGAGCCTTGCCATAGGTTGTCTCGATACGAAAAGTTGACCTTCGATGGGTCTTTGATCACGGTGTAGGCACTGCTAATGGAATATCCGTTTTCCTGAAACGTTTCAAAGGCGTAGCGAACCCAATCCCGTTTGGTTTGCCAGTCGGCCACTGGTGCTTCGCTCTTGGATTCGAGTAGTCCCTTGGAATAGACCGTGTTGAATGGTAATTCCATTTGGTAGATGGTTACGCTCTCGGGAGATAGTTCGAGCGTGCGACGAATATTCTCTTTCCAGTTATCCCACGTCTCGCCAACCATTCCAGAGATCAGATCGATGTTGACGTTTGGAAAAGCCGCATTGCGGATCCATTCCCAGGCTCGAAAGATTTCTTTAGAGAGATGAGCACGACCGTTTTCTTCGAGAATTGCGTCGGAGAAACTCTCGACGCCGAGGCTTAGACGCGTGACGCCGTGTTCCTTGAGCGTCTGCACCTTGGCCTCGCTTAGAGTCCCTGGCTCACACTCGAAGGTTACCTCTTCGGCGCCGTCCCAGGTAACGTGTTGGTGCAAGCGTTCCATGAGGGAATTGAGTTGCTTGACCGAGAGAAAGCTCGGGGTTCCTCCACCGAAGTAGACGAAGCGAAATTGCCGATCCTTCATGATCGCTTGTTCAGACACCAGTCCGATTTCATGGCTCAATGCGGAGACATACCGCTCGATTTGGTCGGCATTTACATTCGTGAAGACTTTGAAGTAACAAAACTTGCATCGTTTGCGGCAGAAGGGGATGTGCAGGTAGAGCCCGAGCGGGGTTGGTTCGCCGCGCACGAGTCTTGGTGGTGACGCCAGCGAGGATGCAATCTCCGGCAGAGCCGCTTCATTCCACTGGGAATACGGTGGGTAATTCGAAATGAAGTAACTGCCGACTTCGGTCTTCGTGCTTTGGGTTGACATAGTTCGCTGTCATTGAAGGGTACGTCTGTATCTCCCCTAATTTAACTCAGTCGCCGAATTTATGCACGCTGCTCCGAGGAGCTTCGATGCCGAATCTTACCCAGTTCAACAAGTCGTTCGTCCCTCGAGGCTTTTCAGGCGGATTCGCCACCACTTTTACGGGGTTGGAAAGAGAGTAGCACGCCATCGTTGGGATAGTCACAAGCACAACTGATCTTGGATTTTATACGGGGATTTGCTAAAGCTTCGTCGAAGAACCTTCTAAGTGCGTTCCCATTTGAACCAGGAATCCGCCATGATCTCATCGCTCGATATCAGTACCAGCGCGTTGGTCGCCCAGCGAACTCGGCTCAATACGATCTCCGGGAATATCGCGAACATGTCGACGATTAAGAACGAGGATGGCGAGAACAAGCCGTATCAGCCTCGATTTGTCGTCTTTCAAACGGATGAAGAGAAAACAGAGGGTGGGGCTTCTGGGGTCAAGGTGTCTAGAGTAGAGACGGACGATGTCGAGCCTGTTTATCGGTATCAGCCGGAGCATCCGATGGCGATCACCGAGGGTAAGTGGAAGGGCTATGTAGCGTATCCAAATATTGACATGAACGAGCAGTTTGTCGATGCGCTCGAGGCGTCCAGGGCCTACGAGGCCAACGTTGGAATCATCGAGGTCACCAAAGGAATGTCCCGGCAGACATTGAGCATTCTCGCCTAATTGAACTTGTTGAAATCGCTTCGCCGCTATGGATGTGCAAACCAACTCGCTTTTTCAAAGGCATACCGATCATGTGTGGCAAGCCACGCAGCGAGCGGCGCAGCACAATCGAGCTTCGACCGGGGAATCGGAAAGCCAAAACCCCTTTGCCAAACTGCTCACCCAGGGTGTCCAGCAAGTCAATGATGCTGAAGTAGATTCGAACAAGAAGATCGAGCAGTTGCTCAGCGGGGAAGATATCAATCAAGCCGAGGTGTTCACTAGTATCCAGAAAGCGGACATGTCTTTTCGGCTACTGGTTCAGATTCGAAACAAGCTTTTGCAGGCCTTTGAAGAACTGAATGGAATTCGTGTGTAGGCTATGAACCAAATCACTCAAATTTTGAGACAGCTTCAAGCTCTCTTCATGGGGATGAACCCACAGTCTCGCGTTCTCGCGGGGTTGATGTTTGTCTCAATTTTGGTGGGTGCTGGGTTTCTCGCTCAAGGCTACTCGGGCGGTTCTGTAGCGATGGAGTACCTGTTCGATGGGCAGAACTTCAACTCAGAAGAGCTCGATCAATTCGAAGTCGCTTTCAGTACAGCGGCACTTCGTGCCTATCAACGCAATGGTACCCGGATCCAAGTTCCCAAGGGGTCCAAGGATTCGTACCTCAAGGCCTTGAAGGATGCCAACGCTATCCCATTACGACTCGGCACCGAAATGGATGAGTTTACGAAAGGTGGGAATATTTTAGAGACGGGCCTGAGTACTCAATTGCGGTATCGAAACACCCGCATTAAAGCACTTCAAAATGCATTGACGACACTTCCATTCGTGCGAGAGGCCTTGGTGACGTACGACGAAAGGACTGAAGGATTTTCATCGGACAAGAAGAAAACCGCGAGCGTGGCAATCTATCCCCGGGGAAACAACCAACTGACGGAAAGCCAGAAGCAATCGATTATTTCGTATATCCAAAGCTCGTTCTCTGGATTGCGAAAAGGGGACATCGCTTTGCTTGATATGAGCCGTGCCGAGACTACTGTTGGAAACGAAGATCCTGAGGCGTTGGCCCATGATCAGTTTTTGAAGACGAAGGCATTCTACGAACAAGATCTCAAACGCAAGGCACTTGAGTTACTCGCTGCCTATGGCGACATTGAGGTCGGAGTCAATGTTGAGTTGGATTCAACGCTATCGGAAGAGACAGAAGAGCTCAAGTACAACGACAAACCAACCACCTTGCAGTCGACCACGACCAAGAAGGATGTGGATACGCAACGGATGAACCCTGGTGGGCGGCCAGGTGCAGAGCCGAATGCGATGGCCAATCGGAGCGCGTCACTCACCCCTCCGGATCAATCGAGTAAGACCAAAGAGCAAAGCGAGACTGCTCGGAGTGTTGCGGGGAGTTCCGTCAGTTCTATTCGCAAGGTAGGTCTGAAACTAACCAGTGCGACCATGTCTGTATCGGTCCCTTTCTCGTACTATCAGAAAGCCTATTTGCATTCGTGGCAAATTCGCAATCCCGATCAACAAGTATCGGCAGCTCCTGCCCCCAAAGAATCCGATATCTCAGCCATCAAATTGGAGACCGAGAAAGCGATCCAAGCAAAGTTGGGTGCTATTTTGGACAAAGCCGCACCGGGTGAGGATAAATTCCCACGGATTACGGTAACCGACTACATCGATTCCCCGAAGCCAGCTCTTCCGGAACCATCCCTTACGACTAAAGCTTTGGACTGGTTGGCCGATTCATGGCAAACCTTGGCGTTGCTGGGGTTGGCAGGTGTCGCGATCGTTTCCTTGAGGTCTTTTGCCAAGACGGAGCCAGCAGGTGGCGATACTGCGTTCGAGCGAGGGTTTGATATTCCGCTTGATGATGCCGCGGATATCGACTTAGCTGGACTTGCTGACAACGAGGAAATCGACGAGCAAGGGGGAGAAGAAGGCGAATCACTTGTGTTGAGGACCACGGGTGGTGACCTCAAGCAGGAATTGACGCAATTGGTGAGGGCAAATCCTGATGCTGCAGCTACGCTGCTGAGAAACTGGATCAGTGAAAGCTAGTCGTCGTTCGTTTTTGCGATCGCGATGATCCTTGAATTCGGTGTTGAGACTCAAAAAAAGAAACGGCCAGCCCGGTGGGCTGGCCGTTTTGCGTTGAGGCCGAGTGAGGTCATAAGTCATCGGAACAATGGCATTATCGGCTCGCGAAATCTCATCAAGTGTTAGGGCAGCCTCTGCGTGTGTCGGAGTGTGTGTTCGACAGAACCGCATGCAAAATCGAGAGTGTTTTGCAATGCAGTTGATCATCAAATCGAGTCAGTTATTCCATTGAATAACTATCCACTCGAATCGGGTTTGCAGCGATCCGACCAACATAGTCAGGATCTCTACGGCTACCATAGTTGGGCCAACCGCCGACTTCGGCTAGCTCCGGCATCATCTCTACCAATTGCTCGCGCAGCATTTGCGTCAATCGAGCTAAACGCGGTGATGTCGCAATCTCCTCCAATGCAACGACTGTCTTCATCACTTTGATCAAGGCTGCTCGCGACTGCACCGATTCGGACAGCTGTTGGTCGCGATCGACCAACAAATTCTCTATGGGAACGTCCAATGCTTCCTGCCATCGATACAGTTGTTCGAGAGTTAAATTCGAGTCAGGTTGCTCCTGTGTCTTCAAATCCCGAATTTCAACTCCCGTTCTACGCGAGATCGCTCGCAAGGAAACTCCCTGCTGTGCTCTCACCTCGGCAATGCGATGCAATTCCGCTGCATCGTTAGATCGCTTGGCACTACACACCGCTGAAACTGACTCCTCGAGGGAATCCGTTCCGTTCGCGACGGCCGCCATCGATTCACCAATCCTTCTTCTCAAAAAGGATCCTTAACGAATCACGGATCGAGCACGCGCCCGACCCTCGTTCACTCTAATGAATCACTTGCGCGGTCGAAAAGCAAGTCCCCATGCCGATTTCTTTGCCTAAGATGCGGTCATCGGTTCTGCTTCGACAACCTCATAATCGGTAAGTGGTGGACAGGCACAGACTAAATTCCTATCGCCGTAGACATTGTCGACTCGGCCGACCGGTGGAAGATACTTGGTGGTGTTGAGGACCTCCGGATCGGGAGAAACAGCGATACGCCGCGAGTAAGGGAACTTTGTGTCGTCGGAGAGTATCGAATCGAGGGTATGAGGCGCGTTGTGGAGCGGGTTGTTGTCTGCTGGCCATTCGCCACTGCGAACCTTCAAGTACTCGGCATAGATCATCGACATCGATCGGCAGAAACGGTCGAGTTCAACAAGAGATTCGCTTTCCGTTGGCTCGATCATGAGCGTTCCAGCCACTGGGAACGACATTGTTGGTGCGTGAAATCCGTAATCGATGAGTCGTTTCGCGATATCATCGACACCGACATGGCCTTCTTTGTCCATCGGACGCGTGTCAATGATGCATTCGTGAGCCACGAGACCACGGTTGCCCGTGTATAGAATCGGGTAATGAGGCTTCAACCGATGTGCTATATAATTTGCATTCAAGATGGCCACTTGGGTAGCCAGCTTCAAACCAGCGGCTCCCATCATACGGATGTACATCCACGAAATAGGCAGAATACTCGCACTTCCGAACGCGGCCGAAGAAACCATGGGTCCGATGCGTTGAGAATGCATTCCGTCGCGAGGTAGGAAGGGAGCCAAATGGCTCCGAACTGCGACCGGGCCTACACCAGGCCCACCACCACCGTGTGGAATACAAAATGTCTTGTGCAAATTCAGGTGGGAGACGTCCCCTCCAAATTTTCCAGGCTTTGCCAATCCCACCAGTGCGTTCAGATTGGCTCCATCGATGTAGACTTGGCCGCCGACTGAGTGGACTCGCTCGCAGACTTGCGTCACACCTTCTTCAAATACCCCGTGCGTTGACGGATAGGTGATCATAATCGCAGCGATTCGAGCACCGTAGGTTTGGATCTTTTCATCGAGGTCAGCTAGGTCGACATTGCCCGCTTCGTCGCATTTCACGACGACGACTTGCATGTTCGCCATTTGGGCACTGGCGGGATTCGTCCCATGTGCGGAACTTGGGATCAAGCAAATATTTCGATCGGTCTCCCCTCGGGACTCATGGTATCGCATGATTGCGAGAAGACCGGCGTACTCTCCTTGGGAGCCGGCATTGGGTTGAAGCGAGACGGAATCATACCCAGTTGCTTCGCATAACATGGCTTCAAGCTGATCGATGAGGATACGATATCCTTCGCACTGATCGGCGGGTACCAAAGGATGGATCGAGTTGAACTCTGGCCAGGAGATAGGAGTTAGTTCGGATGCTGCATTGAGTTTCATGGTGCATGAACCCAACGGGATCATGGCTCGGTCGAGCGCGATATCCATTTCAGACAATCGCCTCAAGTAGCGCATCATCTCGGTTTCGCTACGATAGCGATGGAATACTTCTTGGCTCAAAACCGTATCGCTGCGAATCCATTCTGCAGGAAGTCCGATATCATCGGTCGACGACGAGGATTGCCGTGCAGAGTCGTTGAGGAGAGGGACGCCGAAAGCTTTAGCGATGTTCTCAAGATCCTCTTCGGTGGTCGTTTCATCGAGGCTGACTGCGACCTTTTGGTTGTCCAACGCTCGGAGGTTGTAGCCCAGCTCGACGGCGCGGCATAGCACCGACTCGGACCATGATTCGTTGGTCTTCGAAGGTGCATCCCCGCCATTGGCCTCGATGGTCAAGGTGTCGAAGAAGTGCTTGTTTCTGCAAAGGAGCCCGCCTGCGACTAGGCTTTGTCGCAATCGCTTCGTATGGCGATGGACCCGAATCGCAATCGCTTTCAGTCCTTCTGGTCCGTGGTAGCACGCGTACAAAGTCGCCATGATCGCGAGTAACGCTTGGGCCGTGCATATATTGGATGTGGCTTTTTCTCGGCGGATGTGCTGTTCTCGTGTTTGGAGAGCGAGGCGGAAGGCGGGTTTGCCGTGACGGTCGATCGATTGACCAACGATTCGACCTGGCATGGTCCGCTTCAAAGAATCGCGGGTAGCGAAGAAAGCGGCATGTGGACCTCCGAATCCGAGGGGAACACCGAACCGTTGGGAGCTACCGACCGCGATGTCCGCGCCCAAGGACCCCGGTGACTGGAGCAGTAGCAACGCCAGCAAGTCGGTTGCCATGATGACCATGGCTTTGTTTTGATGGGCCTTTGCGATCCATCCGCGATGGTCGATGCAGCGGCCATCGGTAGCTGGGTATTGCACCAGAACGCCGAACACACCGGTCCAGTCAGACACTTCCTCCGTCTCATCAAATTCGACCACTTCTACGTCCAGAGGGATTGCCCGTGTGCGAACGACGTCGATGGTTTGAGGATGACACCACTTCGAAACCAGAAATCGCGATCCGCCTTTCGCGTTACGGAACGCAAGCGCCATCGCTTCGGCAGCCGCGGTCGCTTCGTCGAGGAGCGAAGCGTTCGCGATCTCCAAGCCAGTCAATTCGGAGATTAGGGTCTGATAATAGAAAAGCACCTCCAAACGACCTTGGGAAATCTCAGGTTGGTAGGGAGTGTACGCTGTGTACCAAGCCGGGTTTTCGAGAACATTCCGAAGAAGCACTTTCGGGGTGTGGGTGTTGTAATACCCGGCTCCGATAAACGATTTTCTCACTTGGTTCTTCGATGCAATCGCTCGAAGTTCTTGGAGTGCCTCTTCTTCGCTGAGGCCCGAAGCCAGATTCATCGGCGATGTCTCTGCAATGCTCGATGGAACTACGGCGGTGGTAAGTTCGTCGAGCGATTTGAAGCCCAACACGTCGAGCATCTTTTGGATCTCGTCAGGGCGGGGACCAATATGGCGAGCGACAAACGGGGAATGAGTCGAGCTCATGTGAGATTCCTCTCAGGCAGATTTAGACGGATAGGGGTCACCAACCGTTCGCGATTCCAGTTGTCAGGGTCGGTAGCAATCGAATTCGATACTACGTTCGCACAACGACAACCCGAAAACACCTCGGTTGGGAGTACGCCCCTCTGTCCATTGACCTGAGAGATCCGCAACATTCGTCAGCGATACCGTTATCGGTTCGTCCCTGTCGAATGCGACTTGCCCCTTCGGTGGAACCCGAGCCGATGAGGCCCTAGTTCACTCTCCAGAGATTCGGTTTCGTCCCGGCGGTCCTTTTGCCTGAGTGTTTGTGGGACACTTTACACCTTCGGCGGATCGAGGCTTTAATTGCCGCGATCTCTCTTGCGCCGGACTTTCACGAATACTTTGAAGTATATCTTGCCAATCCACGATGAGCAACTCGAAACGCCCGCCAAAAAGGGGGCTGGAGGCTGGGCAATCTTCTGTGAGCGAGAATGGGTGGCCAAGCCACTGAAGGGTTGCCATTTACCAATGGCAAATCGTTTCCACGTAGCCGGCGGAACCATCG